>JAJYXA010000431.1 GCA_021791235.1 Pseudomonadota bacterium | reverse complement strand
GCCGCCATTTCGGCCCGGTCAGCCTGTCGGTGCTGGCCGCATTCGGGCACATCGGCGGGCAGCTTGCCCTGGTGGGCGTGTGGCTGCTGCCGGGTGCCGCACTGATCAAACTGCTGCCGGTATTTGCCGCGGCCGCCCTGGTTTTTGGCACGGTCAACGGCCTGATCGTGACGCGCATGCTTGCCGCCCCCGCACCAGACGGGCGACAATCCGCGTCATGCACCCTCCCCTGAATACCGTTACCCTTGCGCTGTCCGGCGCATCCGGCATGGCCTATGGCCTGCGTCTGCTCGAATGCCTGCTGGCCGCCGACCTGCAGGTCACCCTGCTGGTGTCGCAGGCGGCGCATATCGTCGCCAAGCAGGAACTCGGCGTGGCGCTGCCCGCGCGCGCCGGCGACCTCGAAAAACAGCTATCCGAAGGCCTCAATGCACGCGACGGCCAGCTCCGCGTGTTCGGCCGTGAAGACTGGAACGCGCCGGTCGCGTCCGGCTCCAATCCGGCCGACGCGATGGTGGTCTGCCCGTGCTCGATGGGCACGCTCGCCGCCATTGCCCACGGCCTGTCCGACAACCTGATCGAGCGCGCCGCCGACGTGATGCTGAAAGAGCAGAAGAAGCTCATCCTCGTTCCCCGCGAGGCGCCGTTTTCCACGCTACATCTGGAAAACATGCTGGCGCTGTCGAAGATGAATGCGGTGATCCTGCCCGCCAATCCGGGCTTTTATCATCGTCCGCAATCGATCGAGGACATCGTCGATTTCATCGTCGCGCGCATTCTCGACCAGTTGGGCATCCAGCACGCGCTGATGGCGCGCTGGGGCGAGGACCGCTGAGCGCCATGCCCAAGCAATCCAGGCCCGAGCAATCCAGGCTCCCGCTGTTCCCGCTCAATACCGTGGTGTTCCCCGGTGGGCGGATGCCGCTGCGGATCTTCGAACAGCGCTATCTGGAGATGATCAAGCAGGCCATCGCCGACAACACGCCGTTCGGCATCTGTGCCATCCGCGAAGGCACGGAAACCGGCACCCCGGCTGTTCCCTACCCTGTCGGCACCCGCGTGCACGTCACCGGATGGGACATGCCGGAAACCGGCATCCTGCATATCGATACCCACGCGCAAGAGCGCTTCGTCATTCGCAGCCTCCATACCGAATCCAATGGCCTGCTGATCGGCACGGTGGACGACGTCAGCGCAGAACCCGCGACGGCCGTGCCACGCGAGCTTGAACTTGCCATCGAAATCCTGCGCCATATCATCGACGAATACGGCGCCGAGCATTTTCCCGCGCCCCACGACTTCGATAATGCAGCGTGGGTGGGCTACCGGCTGTCCGAAGTCTTGCCGCTCAAACTCTCCATCAAGCAGAACCTGCTGGAAATGAACGACAGCGTGACGCGCCTGCGCATCCTCACTGGCTTCATCAAGAAGCAGATCAACTGATGGCGCGCTTCTACCCCGAACTCGAGGACAAACACCGCGCTTTCATCGCCGCGCAGAAGATTTTCTTCACCGCCACCGGGACCGCCGAAAGCCGCCTCAACCTGTCGCCCAAGGGCATGGACAGTCTGCGTGTGCTCTCCGACCGATGCGTCGCCTACCTCGATCTCACCGGCAGCGGCAACGAAACCGCGGCCCATCTGGCACACGATGGCCGCATGACGATGATGTGGTGCAGCTTCGACGCCGATCCGCTGATCCTGCGCCTGTACGGTCACGGCCGCGCCGTGCGCCGGCAGGATCCCGAATGGGGCGAACTCCGCCGCCACTTTCCCGCCCTGCCCGGCGAGCGCCAATTCATCGTGCTCGACATCGAATCGGTGCAGACCTCGTGCGGCTACGCCGTGCCGCGGTATACCTACGTCGGAGAGCGCGACACCCTGGCGCGCTGGGCCGAGAAAAAGGGGGCGGTAGGTTTGCTGGATTACTGGCGCGAGAAAAACCAGGTCAGCATCGACGGCCTGCCGACGGGCCTGCTGGACAACTGAAGCAAGTCCGCTCCGCAGGCAGGCCGCAGCCGTGCCTCAAAATCCGAACATGTGATCCAGGGAAAAGGCCATTTCGCCGTCGAGGGCGCCGTGATATCCAAACAGCCGGCACGTCGCGTCGCGGATGATGACGTAGGCGTCGGCCCCGGCGCGTCCCCTGGTGTCGGCATCGAACATGTCCTGATAGCGCCACAGCAGGGAGCCGCCGCACGGAATCTGCACCTGCCGCAGCGCGACTTCGCGGCCCTGCGCATCGTACAGGGCGAGCGTCGTGGTGGACATTGCGTGCCAGGGCGTCGACGCCGAATAGATCAAATGGCAGAACGTATCCAGCGGGGCATCTGCCAAACGCAGGAAAAGGCGAGTGCTGAGCCCTGGCGGAGCGCTCGCGTAGGACTGCGGCTCGTTCCTGTAGGTCAGCACCGTATTGAACATGTGCGCACCGAAACTGGTTTCGGCGACGTGCCCGCTGGCCTTCTGCGTGTAGCGGAACAGGCTGTGGAGCCAACCGTCGGCCGTGCCGCCCTGGCTGAATTCATATACCAGCTCCACATGGCCGTAGCCGCTCGGCAGGGTCAGGCCGCGCTCGCGCAGGAAGCAGGTGAGGTCGAATTCGGTTTCGGCGTTGCGCGGCAGGCAGCCCAGCGCATGGCGCGTCACCTCGGCGCCGGTCGCGTCGTAGAGGATGGCCATGAGGGGCAGATCCTGCTGGGCAGTGGACATCGGCGTGGGTTGCAGGATGCTGTCCCACTGCGCGGTCGGCAGGATGGGCGCGGGCAGAATGAACCCCTTGCCCATCAGCGCGCCGAGCTTGGGAATCACCGGGTCGGCGACCAGATCGTTGCGTTCCACATTGGCATGCGCAATGCGGCTGCGGCCGTTCTTCGCATGCACTTCGTAGCGCGGCCGCACGAAATACCGCCCCGCCTGGACCTCGATCTGCTGCGGCCAGCGCGCTTGGGGCAGCAGCGTCGCGACATCCAGCGGATAGCTGGCGAAAGGCGGGATTGCCTCGTCCAGCCAGGCGATGTCCTCGCTTCCCATCAGGTTCAGCCCGATGCCCCGCTTCGGGATCGTCACCGGATGGCTGTTCTGAATCCACAGCACGACGGATTCATCGGACTTCGGCGCGGGCAACCCGGCATACAAATCCGAAGGCCAGGCATTCGCATCGTGCGTGCAGGAAAGCCGCGTGGGGTCGTCGCCGTAAGTGTCGAGTGCATATTTGACGACGTCATGTCCCGCCACGCCCAGCACGTGGATGAACAGCGAGCCGGTGTAATCACCGAGCTTGAAGCGCCGGCGCACCGCCTGGCTATCCACCACCAGGCTCGCACCCGGAGCAGAAATCGCATCCTGCCACTGCGCCAGCACCCCGCCCGCTTGGTCGAACAGGCAAAACCACACTGCAGGCGGCTTGGGTGCACCCCAGCCCGTCCAGTAGTCGGCTGTCACGATGCGCGTGTGCCAACCCTCGGCGTCGCGCAGCAGCGCGAAGTTGGTGGCGAAGTTAAGCGGATCGAGATAGCGCCGGCGATTCGTGAGCATCTCGTCGGGGATCCGGATCTCGTCCAGGCTGACGATGTCCGTGCCCGCCGGGACCAGATGGCGCATCTGCGCAATCAGGCGCTTCGCGTCGAACGCGACAACGAACAGGGTGGAAGCCTGCGTGCCCTGCAGGCGGGTCACCGGCTGGGTCTCGTGTCCCAGCACGGGACTGCCCAGGTCCTCCAGCCGCTGAACGAACACACCCCGCACATCCAGTGCGGACACATCATGGAACTCGAAAAAACCTTCTGCCATGCCGAGGGGATCGTAGACGGCCACCGGCCCGCGTCCCAGTCTGGCCATCAGCGCGGCCGCTTTGTCGACCGTCAGGGGATGACCCAGTGCCTTGAAGAAGCTGCTTCCGCCCTTGGCGTTGCTGAATGTTTCGATTTTGATCGGCATGAGATTTCCGGTTGGATTCGCTTCGTGGCGCCCCATGGCGCCAGAGGAAATCCGCTAGTGAATGGACATGGACGCCCGAATCTTAATGGGCTTGCCAGCTTGGCACAAATCGCGCCCGCGCTGGCCCGAGGCATGGCGTGCGGGGCGCTGCAACCTGATGAAGCCGGGCGCCACTGGAAGGTAAGCGCTCAGGAATTTCCAAGACGATTACGGATTTCCTGTGCAACCCTGCCGACATCGTCAAGCGCAGGGTAGCGCCAGCTTTCCAGTGTTCCGGTGAAAGGCCGCGTATATCCGCCCGCACGCATGGCCTCGTGAAACAGCCTGAACTTCCGGTTGCCGCCTTCCAGCTCCACCACGAAGACCGGCTTGCCGGTGGTGCAGGCTTCCGAAACCATGTTGACCGAATCCGCCGTCACCACGATGTAGTCCGCCAGCGCGAGGTAGGCGAGATAGGGATTCTCGCCCGTACCGTCCCAGATATAGGCGGGGGTGTGCGCCAGCGCGTCACGCAATGCGGCTTCCGCTTCGGCCCCGGTGCGGCGCGATGGGGTAAGGAGAATGCCCGCGCCGGTCGATGCCGACAGGGCGGCGAGCTGCTCGCCCAATGCCCGGCCGATCTCGGGCGTCAGTCGATAGCACTTGTTGGTGCCACCCACCAGCACCGCCACATGCGGCCGCGGCAGGTGGGCGAACTTTTCTGCGAAGCGCGCCCCGGCCTCGTGGATGCGCGTCGGAGTGATCGTATGCAGACCACCCAGCGTAGGGATGACATTCGGACGATTGCAGCGGTCATGCCGGGGCGTGACGATGACGTCGAATTCGTCATAGGCGGTGTGCGGATCCTGGATGCGGATATTGAACGTGCGTCCGCCGCTGGCGCGCTTGATGGCCAGCGCCACCGCGACAGTCAGCCGCCCGGTGCCGATCACCACATCCGGCCAGGGCGGTTTGATGGCATCGCTGCCCGGGCCCAGAAAACGCAGGGGCGCCAGCCACAGCTGCGGCGGCAGGTGCTTCCAGGGCGCGACAGGCTCGAGGCGTTTCTGCACCACCTCCAGCCCCAATGCCTGGGCCAGGCCGATGGATTGATTGTCCATGCCCGGCACGCCAACGGTCAGTACCCAACAGGTCTTGGCTTGCATCGCGTGTTATCCGTATGAGTGTCCAGTCGATTTCTCACGCAATATGGTACGTGAAGCCAGGCACGGCGATTTCGTCACTGTGCAGAAGATTTGCATATCCGACAGCTGAATGGCACCGAGCGCTACCGCTTCGCGATACCGGGTAAACTGGGGCGACTGGCCGGCATACCCGCCGGACGACTGGAGGATGCATGATGAAATGGACCCTGCTTCCACTTGCGCTGATCCTGACCGCCTGCGACGCCAGCCCGCCGCCGCAGCCCCAAACCGAAGCCAAGCCGAACCCGGTATTTCAAACGCAGATTCAGGCAATGGAGAAAGCGCGGGCGGTTGAAGGCCAGGTGATGGACGCGGCGCAGGCGCAGCGCCAGCAGATCGACGACGCCACGCAGCGTTAGCGCACGGTTGCCAAAGCAGCCTACGGTTGCGCAATCAGCTGCTGCACCACCGCCCCGGCCAGCATCAATCCGAACAACGGCGGCATGTAGCTGATGGTGCCGTTGACCGCGCGGTCGCGGCCACGCCCCTCGACCGGCTGTGGCGGCAACGGGGCCCGCCCGGGCTCGTCGGAGAACACGGTGAGCACGCCTTTGGGAATGCCACGCTTCCTGAGCCGCTTGCGCATCACCGAGGCGAGCGGACACATCTCGGTCTTCGAAATGTCGGCGATCCGGATGCGGGTGGGGTCGAGCTTGTTGCCGGCCCCCATGCTGGAGGCAACGTTGAGGCCGCGCTCGACGCTGGTGGCGACCAGTGCGACCTTGCAGTTCAGCGAATCGATGCAGTCGATGACGAAATCGACGTCGGCCGGCACGATGTCGGCCACGGTCTCGGGAATCAGGAATTCCCGGATGACGCTGAGTTCGCACTCGGGGTTGATGTCGCGGATGCGCGCGGCCATCAGCTCGGCTTTAGGCTGCCCCACCGTGGACAGCAGTGCGGGCAACTGGCGGTTGATGTTCGACACCGCAACCACATCGTGGTCGATGAGGGTCAGCCGCCCCACCCCCGCTCGCGCCAGTGCCTCGGCGCAATACGAACCGACGCCGCCCAGCCCGGCCACCAGAACGTGCGCACTGGCAAGCCGCGCCTGCTCGCTGGCATCAAGCAGAATCCGGGTGCGTTCAAATTGCGGCGGCAGTACTGCGTCCATCGGCTAAAATCCCCACATGATGAAATGGCTGGTCACACTCGTTCTGGCGTTATTGGTATTGGGCCTGCTCACGCCCTGGCTCAACCGCCTGGGGCTGGGCCGGCTGCCTGGCGACGTTCAGATCAGACATAAACGGGGCGTATTCTACTTCCCCTTCACCAGCGTCATCCTCCTGTCGCTGGCGCTCTCGCTGCTTGTCCATCTGTTCGGCCGATGAACAAGGCGCCTGCCCAAAGGATGCCTTATCCAAAATGAATAAAGCATTCGTCAAGGAAACCGATGCAGCGGACGCCGACGAGGATGACCTCGCCGCACCGGCGCTGCCCGCCGGGTCGAAGAATTACATGACCCCCGCCGGCTACGCGCAGCTCGACGCCGAATTCAATCAGCTGTGGAAAGTCGAGCGCCCCAGGCTGGTGGAAACCATCTCCTGGGCGGCAAGCAACGGCGACCGCTCGGAAAACGGCGACTACATCTACGGCAAGAAACGCCTGCGGGAAGTCGATCGCCGCATCCGCTTTTTATCCAAGCGCCTCGAACACGCCGCGGTCGTCGACCCCGCCACCCGCGAAGCCACCGACCAGGTGTTCTTCGGCGCCACCGTCACCGTCGCCGACCAGGACGGCATTGAGGCCACCTACGCCATCGTCGGCATCGACGAGGCCGACGCCGGACGCGGCCGCATCGCGTGGATCTCGCCGATGGCGCGCGCACTGCTGAAGGCGCGCGAAGGCGACACCGTCAGCGTGCAGACGCCGGAAGGACGGCGCGAGGTGGAAATCGTCGAGGTGCGCTACCAGGCCATCGACTGAATCGACAGCTCAGTTAAGCGCGCTGGCCAGCAGGCGCCGATAGCGGCTCACCAGTTCACCGCCACCCAGCAGGTTGAATACCGACAGCAGGGTCTTGCGGCCGATGTCGTCCTCGAAGCCACGGTCGCGGCGGACGATTTCCAGCAACTGGTCCATGCCCGCTTCGTATTGCCCGGCGGCAACCAGCAGGTTGGCGAGCTTCAGCCGCGCCTCCAGATCGTTTTCATTCGCCGCCACCCGCGCAAGCAGTGCAGCCTGATCCTCGCCGGCCGCGCCCATGAACTGCAGGCGGGCCTTCAAGGCAGGCACGCGCGGATCGGCGTCATCCGGCACACTGCCGATCAGGCGCCGGGCTTCCTCGGCTTCGTTCAGATCGAGCATGATTTCCGCCGCGTCGAGCCGCACGCCGATGTGGCCGGGATCGATCTTCGAGGCCTCGGCCAGCAACTTCAGTGCGCCTGAAATATCGCTGCTCATGCGCGCAGCCGCTGCCTGCTGACGCAGTTCGTCGGCCGGACTGGGGATGAGGCGATCGAGAAATGTCCGTACCTCGCTTTCCGGCAGCGCACCGGAAAACTCGTCGACCGGCTCGCCATTGACGAAGGCCTTGACGCTGGGGATGCCGCGCACGCCGTAACGCGCCGCGAGCTCCTGATTGTCGTCGGAATTGATCTTGGCGAGCAGGAACTTGCCGCCGTATTCGGCCGCCAGTTTTTCCAGGATGGGCTTCAGCGATTTGCACGGGCCGCACCAGGGCGCCCAGAAATCGACCACCACCGGGCGGTGCTTCGATTCCTCGAGAACGTGTTGTGTGAAGTCGGCGAGACTGACGTCGAGTGCATGTTCGGACATGGAGCCGCCCTCAGATCTGCCTGGCCAGCTCGGCCGCCATGCCGGTATAGGACCCCGGCGTCATCAATTTCAGGCGGGCCTTTTCGGCGTCGGGGATCGCCAGGCCGTCGATGAAAACATGCAAGGTCTCACGCGTCATGCCGGCCTTGCCGCGCGTCAGTTCCTTCAGCTGCTCGTAGGGATTCGCCACGCCATAACGCCGCATCACTGTCTGGATCGGCTCGGCCAGCACTTCCCAGTTGGCGTCCAGATCGGCCGCCAGCGCAGCGGGGTTGGACTCGAGCTTGCCCAGCCCGCGCAGACAGGATTCGTAGGCCAGCAGACTGTAGCCGAAACCGACCCCCATGTTTCTGAGCACGGTGGAATCGGTGAGGTCGCGCTGCCAGCGCGAGATCGGCAGTTTTTCCGCCAGATGCCGCAGCATGGCGTTGGCCAGCCCCAGATTGCCTTCGCTGTTTTCAAAATCAATGGGATTGACCTTGTGCGGCATGGTGGAAGATCCCACCTCGCCGGCCTTCACCTTCTGCTTGAAGTAGCCGACCGAAATATAACCCCAGACGTCGCGGTTGAGGTCGATGAGGATGGTATTGGTGCGCGCGATGGCGTCGTACAGCTCGGCCATGGCGTCGTGCGGTTCGATCTGGATCGTGTAGGGATTGAAGGTCAGCCCGAGATGCATCACGAATTCGCGCGCGAAACCTTCCCAGTCGAGGTCGGGATACGCCGACAGGTGCGCGTTGTAGTTGCCGACCGCGCCGTTGATCTTGCCCATGAGCTCGACTGCGCCGATGGCATCCCAGGTGCGGCGCAGGCGGTAGACGACGTTGGCGAGCTCCTTGCCGACCGTGGTGGGCGACGCCGGCTGGCCGTGGGTGCGCGACAGCATCGGCAGATCGGCCAGTTCGTGCGCCAGATCGGTCAGGCGCGCGATCACTTTTTCCAGCGCGGGCAACAGCACTGCATCGCGTGCGCCCTTCAGCATCAGGGCATGCGACAGGTTGTTGATGTCTTCCGAAGTACAGGCGAAGTGGATGAATTCGGACACCGCTGCGATTTCCGGGCTGACCTTGGTCTTTTCCTTGAGGAAATACTCCACCGCCTTGACGTCATGATTGGTGGTCGCCTCGATCGCCTTGACGCGCTCGGCGTCGGCCACCGAAAAGGTATCAGCGACGCCGTCGAGAAGCGCGATGGCCTCGGCAGAAAACGCCGGCACCTCGACGATGGCGGGCTCGGCGGCCAATGCCTTCAGCCATTCGATCTCGACGATGACACGATATTTGATCAGCGCATATTCGCTGAAGAAGTCGCGCAGCGGCGCGGTTTTCGAGCCATAACGGCCATCCAGCGGCGAAAGCGCCGTAAGGGCGTTGAGTTCCATCTTGTCTTCTCCGTTCAAACAGGGCACCGCACGGGGCATAACCCTGAATTATCCACGAGAACGGGTGCCATGCGGATGCCGTGCACAACAGCATGACGATGCTGCATTGGGTCAAAGGGCTGCCGGTGCCTGCAGAAACGGCGGTGTCAAAGGCATGTGGGCAGCTGGAGGGATGTCAATGTCCCACGTTCTTTGCCGCGCGCTGCGGAAAGACCAGGATGCAGGCAAGGATGAACACGATGATCGTCGCCGATGCCGAGTAGCGGCTCAATGCCTCACCGCCGGCGCTGGCCGGCTTGTCGAGGAAATCGCCCACCACCGCACCCAAGGGGCGGGTCAGGATGAATGCGGCCCAGAACAGCAGGGTTCTCGAGATCTTCGTCCAGAAGTATGCCGCGACCACCAGCGCCAGAAGCATGCTGAAAACGAGAGCGCCACCGGCATAGCCCAGCCCCGCCGTATCAGCGGTCCAGTCTCCCAGCGCGGTGCCCAGCGTCTGCGAGAACATGATCGTGATCCAGTAAAACGTCTCCGCCCTGGGCGAACGGATGCTGTCGATGGAAACCGAGCCGAGGGTCCGGTACCAGATCGCCAGTGACGCCATCAACAGGGCAAACAGCAGCGATGCGCCGCCTGCATAGCCGATTCCAAGCGAACGATCGGCAAAATCGGCCAGCGTCGTGCCGACGGTCGTCGTCGCAATGATGGTCGCCCAGTAAAGCCAGGGATTGAACCGGTCGACCTTGATCTGGGCTGCCACCATCACGAAAAAAACGGCCGCGAAAATCAGGGTGCCGAACAGGTAGCCCAGATTCATCGACATCGACACCGCGTCGCCGCCCGTCTCGCCCAGCGTCGTGGCTGCGATCTTGATGACCCAGAACGTCAGCGTGACTTCGGGCACCTTGCTCAAGGCATGTTCAACGGTGTGATTCATGTTTTCTCTTTGTTTCGCAATGAATTCAGCGGCAATGCGGGCCGTGCGGCAATCCGCTAGCAATGGGATCGGCACGGCTCAAAACATCCGTCGTGCAGGCCTTGACCAAGGCTCGCCCAAGATTGTTCCCAGGCTGACTGCGCACAGTGTCACCCGGGTGAGCGTCAGTCATCTTGTTCCGCGCGGCACACTCTACAATCCACGCATGGATATTGCTGCCCTCATCGCACAATATGGCTATGCCGCCGTATTTCTCGGCGCCCTGTTCGAAGGCGAATCCGTGCTGTTGCTGGCCGGCTACGCGGCACATCGCGGCTATCTCGATTTTTCCGTGCTGGCTGGCGTGGCGGGGATGGGCGCGATGACGGGTGACCAGTTCTTTTTCTGGCTCGGCCGCCGTCATGGGCAAGCGCTGCTGCTGCGCCGTCCGGGCTGGCGCGGGAAAATTGAACACGCGCTCGACCTCATCCAGCACCACCCGGTCGGCATCATTCTGGTGATGCGGTTCATGTGGGGATTGCGTATCGCCCTGCCCGTCGCGATCGGGCTGAGTAACGTGGCCCGCTGGCGCTTTTTCTGGCTCAATCTTGCGTCCGCCGCGCTGTGGGCGCCTCTGGTGGGCGGTGCCGGCTACCTGTTCGGCGCACTGCTGAGCGCCCATCTGGCCGTGCTGCATCGGGTTGAACACTGGGTTATGCTCGGCCTGGTGGTCGCCCTGCTGGCCTTGCGCGGCTTTCTGCATTCACGTCATTCCCGATCATGAAATTTCTGCTGCCCTATCCGCACCGTGAGCTTCACCCCGTAGCCCGCCTGCGCGCATGGCACCGGCTGTCGCTTGCGCTGACGCTCGGCATTCTGGGCGCGGCGTCAACGTATGCCGACGTATGGGAAACGCGGCTGCTGGCCGGCTGGCTGGCCGGAAGCCTGATGTATCTGGTGCTGGTGTGGTGGGGCGTGGGGCGGCTCGACACCGCCCAAACCCGACTGCGCGCGTCCAGCGAAGACCCCGGCGCCACCGCACTATACGGCGTGCTGATCGCGGCGTCATGGGTCAGCCTGATTGGCGTACTCCTGGTCACCGATGCAGCCAAGGCGTCGACGGGAATGGTGCGCGGATTGCACATCGTCCTCGCGCTCGGCACGCTGGCGTCGACTTGGCTCTTGATCCAGACCTTGTTCGCGCTACGTTATGCGCGCCACTACTACCGGTCGCATGCAGGCAAGGACACGGGCGGGCTGACCTTCCCCGGCGCGGCGCCCGGCTACGCCGATTTTGGGTACTTTGCAGCGGTCATCGGCATGACCTCGCAAGTGGCCGACGTCGCAATTACCACGACAGCGATGCGCCGGCTGGTGCTGGTGCACGGCCTGGTGTCGTTCGGCTTCAATCTGCTGGTGCTGGCGCTGACGATCAACCTCGTCGCCAGCGCGCTGGGGTAGGTGCGGTCAGACGGTGCGCCGGTCGCGCACGGCCTGCGCCAGCGTGCCGCTGTCCACGTATTCCAGCTCGCCGCCCACCGGCACGCCGCGCGCCAGGCGGCTGACCTTGAGGCCGCGCGCCTTCAGCAGTTCGCCGATGGTGTGCGCGGTGGCTTCGCCTTCCGGCGTGAAGTTGGTCGCCAGGATCACTTCCTCGACCACGCCGTCGAGCGCACGGCTGATCAGGCGGTCGAGATGGATCTCGCGCGGGCCGATGCCGTCGAGCGGTGAAAGCCGCCCCATCAGCACGAAATAGAGGCCGCCGTAGCTTTGCGTGGCCTCCATCATGTTGAAGTCGGCCGGCATCTCGACCACCGCCAGCTGCCGCTTGTCGCGGTTCGGGCTGGCACAGACCTCGCACACTTCCGCCTCGGAAAAGTTGTTGCACAGCCGGCAATGATGCAGATGCGTCAGCGCATGGTTGAGCGCGCCCGCCAGCGCCTCGGCGCCGCGGCGGTCGCGCTGCAGCAGGTGATAGGCCATGCGCGCTGCCGACTTGGGCCCGACACCCGGCAGCACGCGCAGGGCGGTGATCAGGTTTTCCAGCGCGGCAGGCTGCACAACAATGCCTTAAGCGTTCAGAACGGCAGCTTCATCCCCGGCGGGATCGGCAGGCCGGCGGTCACGCTGCCCATCTTTTCCTGCACCGTGGACTCGACCTTGCGCACCGCATCGTTCACCGCGGCGGCCACCAGGTCTTCGAGCATTTCCTTGTCATCGCCCATCAGGCTGGGATCGATGGTGACGCGGCGCACGTCGTACTTGCAGGTCATCACCACCTTGACCATGCCGGCGCCGCTCTGCCCCTCGATCTCGATTTCGGCCAGCTTGGCCTGCATCTTGGCCATGTTTTCCTGCACCTGCTGGACCTGCTTCATCATGTTGCCGATGCCGCCCTTCATCATGTCGATTCTCCTAATGGCTGTATGGTCGATGCGTCGATCTGGCCGCCAAACTGGTCGACCAACTCACGCACGAATGGGTCCGATTCGATGGCCGCCACGGCTTCTGCCTGGCGCGCTTCCTTGATGCGCGTGCGCACCTGCTGCGGGGTCTGCTCGGCCG
>JAJYXA010000446.1 GCA_021791235.1 Pseudomonadota bacterium | reverse complement strand
CCGCAGCCACTGTCGCCGCCACCTCGCCTCCACCCGAAACCAGGGAAAACTCGCGCTTGATCGGCGGATAGCAGACGCCGACCGCCTCGTTGCAGCCCTGCCAGGTCGCTTCCAGCACCAGCCGTTCGCCGGCGGCAAGCGCGCGCGACAGGGTCACGCCGGCGGCAATATTCTGGTGGTACACCTCGGTGCGACCGAAGGTCGGATCCTCCTTGACGTCGCCCGCCGGCGTGTCGACGCGCGCCACCTTGACGTCGGCGGGCGACTTGACGACATAGGCGAGCTTGTCGCGATACAGATAGGTGTCGGGCGTCAGCGTGTAATCGAACTTGACCGTCTGCGCATCCGGCATGGCGGCAGTGACGAGGAAGGCCTCGTCCGGCGGCAGCAGCTTCGGCATGCCGGCATCGCCGGCCAGGCTGCGCAGGCCATCCAGTGCGGATGCGGATGAAACGGGCGCAGCGGCTGCGGGCGCGGCCACGGCGGCAGCCACCTCCTCCGGCAGCTTGATCGACACGCTCGTTTCCTGCGGGGTGTAGCACAGCCCGGCGTCGGCGCAGCCCTGCGAAACGGTTTTCAGCGTGACCGACGTCGCGCCTGCGGTGCGCTGGATCGGCAGCGCGATGCGCACGTCCTTGCGGTAGGTTTCGACCCTGCCGAAAAATTCGTCGTCCTTCACCTTGCCGGCCGGCAGCCGCGGCGTGCCGAGCGTGGCGCCAACCACCTCGAACCTGAACTTGTCGCGGTACATGTAATAGCCGTCGGCAATCTGCCAGCGCGCCTCCAGCGTGTTGGCGTCGAGCGCGCGCGCCGAAAACTTGAAGGCGACTTCGGGGTCGAGAAATTCTTCGGCGTGAACCACTGGAAAGTGTGCCAGCGCGCCCCAAAGTACGGGCAATGCGCCGAGCAGACGAATCCATTTATTCTTCATCATGTTTTTCAGTCTCCGTGGCCAGCCAGTCGAGATAGTCGGGCAGGCCGTGCGTTATCGGTGTGGCAATCAGTTCAGGTACGTCGTAAGGATGCTGCGCGCGGATGATTGCCTCAACCAGCGGATACGCAGCGCGGGTGGTTTTGATCAGCAGCGGAATTTCCTCCGCCGTCTCCACCCCGCCCTCCCAACGGTAAATGGAGCGGCACGGCGCCAAAACGTTCACGCACGCCGCTGCCCGGCCTCCGATCAACGCGTGCGCCAGTTTCTCGGCGCTCGCGGCATCGGGTAAATTCGTCAAGACTAACAAAGGTTCCATGTCATGCGCTTTGGTTGGATTGTGCTACTGCTGCTGTCGTTTCCGGTTCTGGAAGCCATCGGCATTTTCCGGGTTGCCGACGCCATCGGCGGCTGGGTGCTGTTGTGGCTGCTGCTGGCGGCCGTTGCCGGGGTCATGCTGATTCGCGTCGAGCGCGTCGCCTGGGGCGCGCGCCTGCTGTTTTCGGTGCAGTCGGGCGCGCATCCGCTGGCCGCCCTGCTCGCCAGCGGGCGTATTCTGCTCGCCGGCGGCCTGCTTGTCTTCCCCGGTTTCATCAGCGATGCCATCGCGCTGGTGCTGTTGCTGATTCCCGGCACCTGGGGCGGGCGCAAGGCGGACCCGCTGCGGCCAGCAAACGACGATGCCCCCTCTCCCCAACCCTCTCCCACAAGGGGCGAGGGGGCGAATGTGATGCCCACTACGATTAATGGCGAGTTCAAGCGCGAGCCCGACGATCTGCTGCGCTAATCAAAACAGCTTCATCTGCCCGCGCGCCTGGCGGATTTCGCGCAGCAGATCGTCGGACGTCGGATAGCGGTATTTCAGGCGCAGTTCGCGCGTGGTGCGCACATTCGACAACTGGCGCGACTCGCGCAGAAACGACAGCAAGGCCCCGGACAACACCTTTTCCGCTTCGGCGCGCTTCACCCGCGGCGGCCGCGGCAGCCCGAAGGCGTCGGCGCAGCTGTCGAACCAATCGCCCATTTTCAGCGGATGCGCGTCGACCGCATGGTAGATGCGCTGCGAACGGCCGCGGAACAGCGCTGCCCACGCCAGCCGCGCCAGGTCGTCGGCATGAATGTGATTGGTGTAGCTGTCGTCCTTTGCAACCAGCGCCGGGGTGCCGCGCCGGATGCGCTCCAGCGGCAGACGGTCGGCGGCATAAATCCCCGGCGCGCGCAGGATGCTCACCTGCACCCGCAGCGCTTCGCCCCAGTCGCGCAACTGGCGCTCGGCGTCGACCCGCCGCACCGCGCGGGCGTTCACCGGCGCCACCGGGCGCGTTTCGGCGACCCAGCAGCCGCCGCAGTCGCCGTACACGCCGCTGGTGCTGATGTAGACCAGCGCACCCGGATGCCGCCGCCCAAGCGCATGCAGCAGATGCGCGGTGCGCGGATCGGTCCTGCCCTCGTTGGGGGGCGGCGCGAAGTGGAGCACACCATCGACGCGCGGCAGCCGTTTCAGCGTGTCGGGCAGGTCGAGATCGCCGACGTAGGGCGTCACCCCGAGCGTGCGCAGCTCGGCGGCGCGCTCGGGGCGGCGGATCAGGCCGATAAATTCAGCCTGGCCTGCATACGTCCGAACCAGTCGCTCCGCGACATCGCCGAATCCCACGATCAATATTTTTTTCATCGCTGCCTGTCTGTAACCCTATGGACTAAGGGGTGAAAATCCCCGCCGCCCGGGCGATAATCTGTCGATTTGTCACCGCATTTTAAGCCCACATCATGCCGCATCAGGTCACCCTCCAGCCCAGCGGGCACCAGTTCACCGTCGAGGATGACGAAACCATCCTCGAAGCCGCGCTGCGCGAAGGCTTTTCGCTGCCCTACGGCTGCCGCAACGGCGCCTGCGGCGCCTGCAAGGGCAAGGTGCTGTCCGGCCTTCTCGACCACGGCGCGCATTCGCCCAACGCGCTGAAGGACGAGGACAAGGCGCAGGGCCGCGCATTGTTCTGCCGCGCCAGGCCCCTGAGCGACATGGTCATCGAAGCCAGGGAAATCGGCGCCGCCAGGGACATCGTGGTGAAGACGCTGCCGTGCCGGGTGGAAAAGCTGGAGAAGCGCGCCGACGACGTCATGGTGATGAAGATCAAGCTGCCGGCCAACGAACGCCTGCAATACCTCGCCGGGCAATACATCGACTTCCAGCTGAAGGGCGGCAAGTCGCGCAGCTACTCGCTCGCCAACCCGCCGCACGACGACGCGCTGCTGGAACTGCACATCCGCCATGTGCCGGGCGGCCTGTTCACCGACCAAGTGTTTTCCACCCTGAAGGAGCGCGACATCCTGCGCCTGAAAGGCCCGCTCGGCAGCTTCTTCATCCGCGAGGATTCCGACAAGCCGATGATCTTCATCGCCGGCGGCACCGGCTTCGCGCCGATCAAGGGCATGCTGGAACATGCCTTTGCCGAACGCACGGATCGCGACCTGGTGCTGTACTGGGGAGTGCGCTCGCTGAAGGACCTGTACATGGCCGAGCTTCCGCAGCAGTGGCTGGCCGAGCATCCGAACTTCAGTTTCATCCCGGTGCTGTCCCAGCCCGAACCGGGCGACCGGTGGCAGGGCCGCACCGGCCTCGTGCACGAGGCGGTGCTGGCCGACTTTGCCGACCTGTCGGGGTATCAGGTGTATGCCTGCGGCGCGCCGGCGATGGTCGACAGCGCGCGCGAAGCCTTCACGCAAACGCGCGGCCTGCCCGAAGACGAATTCTTCGCCGATGCCTTCGTCTACGCGGCGGACGCCGAAACCGCGCCCGCCGTCTGACGGCGGGGCAAGCTTACAGCTCTGGCCAAGCTTGAACCCGGGCGAGCTTTACAGCTCGCCCTTGGCCCCCGCCTGCATGATCTCGAGCAACGACTTGCGCACCGTGTTGATGCGGACTTTCAGCGCCTCCGGCAGGCGCTTTTCCTGCGCCACCGCATCGACGTTGACATCCATCATCACCAGCCAGCCCTGGCCTTTGGCATCCTCGATCAGGGCGATGCGGCACGGCATATAGATGGAAAATTCCATGTTCACGTCGATCAGGTCCTTGGCGAGCACCGCGTCGCAAAACTGGAAGACGATGATGGTGCGCTGCGGCTTGCCCGTCACCGCTTCCACCTGCTTGGACATCGGAAGCTCCGCCACCAGTTGCAGGTTCAGCGCATTGGCGCGCAGGCGCATCGACTCCGCCGCTTCGCCCAGGCTGACGCTGCGGTCGATGGCCACCTTGTACACCCCGCTCTGCGTCGACGCCTCGGCCTTGGGCGCTGCTGCCAGGCTGGCGGGCGCGGACAGCACCAGCGTGCTCAGGACGAAACCTGCTACAGCAAATAAGACAGTACGCATGGAAGTACCCTCCTAAATATTAGAGAAATCTAATAATACACGCCCCAGTCCGGCAAGCACCTGCACGAACGTGCCAGTCCGGTCAGCCGGGATGCCCGACGCTCACTCCGCGCGGCATAACGCAAGGGCTTTCTGATAATGCCGGCAGGCTTCGCCCGTCTGGCCGTTCTGGGTCTTGAGTTCGGCCATGCGAATGTGGCCCTCGGTGCTGGGCGCGATGGCGAGGCTGGCTTCCAGATAGCTCTGCGCCTTGCCCCAGAGCTGCTGCACACTGCACAGCTGCGCCAGCGTCAGCAGCAACTGCGCGTCGCGCGGCCGGGCGTGCAGCCATTTCTCGGCCTGTTCGATCTGCCGGGTCGGGCTGCTGCCGCGCGCGTCACCGTACAGCGCCACCAGTTCTTCGTGCCACTCGCGGTTGAGCGCGGCTTCCAGCACGTCGAGCGCCGTATCGTGACCGCCGCGCTGCATGAAGGCACGGGCGGCGGCACGCGCCACCCAGGGGTCGACCTTGAAATCGGCCGGAATTTTCTTCCAGTATTCCAGCAGGCCGCGGTCATCTTCGGCGCGGCGCTTGAGGTTTTCGGCATAGGCCATGCGGCGGTTCTGCAGGGCGACGCCCGGTTCCAGCGCGTTGCCGCGCATCAGCGCGTCGAGCAGGCGATCGACCTCGTCCCATTGCCCGGTCAGCTGGCGTGCCTTGAGTTCCAGCCGCAACAGCGCGGTGTGCTGCGGCGCAATCTCCTTGGCGCGGCTGATCGCCACCAATGCCGCCGCCGCGTCCTTGGCATCGAGACGCACCTCGGCCTCGAACAGCTGCGCCGCAAGCTCGGCGCCGTGTTCGGTCGCTTCCTGAAGATGGCGCTCGCGTTGCGGAAAGGCGCGCATCTCCTGCGCCGCGCGCGCCGCCAGCACGCGCGCCAGACCGAACCGCGTATCGTCGCCCTGCCATTGCCCGAGCGATTGCTCGGCATCCTGATAGCGATATTCGGTATACGCCTTCAAGCCGCCGACAAAGTTTTCGTCGCGCTTTCTGGCGGCACGGCGTTCGCGCTGCTCACGCACGATGCCGGGCAGGTTGAGCGTGAGCAGCGCCAGCCGCAGCAGCACCACGCCCCCCACCACCAGCCCGGCCAGCAGCAGCACGAAGCTGACGAAGGAGATTTCCACCCGCCATGGCGGGTACACCAGCACCACATAGCCGGGATCGTAGCGCCCGGCCATCGCCAGCGCGACGGCCAGCACCGCGATGATGAGCAGCGAGATCAGCCAGCGCATTATGGATTCCCCTTATACGCCTCGAGCGCGGCGAGGCTGGCGTCGATGCCGGGCAATTTCCGGGCGATCTGCAGGCTGGCCAGACGCCTGACTTCCTTGAGGGCGGCGGCAACGCCGGCGTCGCGCGTATTGAAGTAGCGGCCAAGCATCTGCGATACCGCATTCAGGTCGGACCGGAACGCCGCCTGGTCCTGCGACAGCAGCGCCAGCCGCGCCGACAGCAGGCGCAGGCGCAGGTTCTCGCGCAGGAAGTAGGCCTGATCGGGCGGCAGCAGCACCGCCTCGTTGCCATCGATGCGGCGGATCTGCGCCAGCCGCTTCAGTTCGGCCCACAGTTCCAGGCCGAGACTGGATGCGGCTGGCGTGCGCGGCGCAGGCGCCGCTTCGGAGCCTTGCGCGCTCGCCAGCGGCCAGCTGGCATGGCGCGCCGCCAATGCCTCGATGCGCGCGCTGACGCCCACTTCGTCGAGCGAGGGCACCGCGCGCAGGTTGGCCAGATCGGCCGCGATCGCGCGGCGCAGTGCGGTGAACTGCGGCTTGTTCAAACGCTGCAGACGGGTGTCGGCGCCTTCCAGCGCGATGATCGCGGCTTTCACGTTGCCTGCCAGCTGCAACTGCTGGGCGGCGGTGAGCAGCACCTGCTCGATCTCGGCCAGCGCCCACTGGTCGCGACCCTGCGACAGATCCTTGTAGAGCGCTTCGAGCGAAAGCTGCTGCTGCTGCGACGTCGCCATCTGGCTTTCGATGTGGGCGACCTTTTCGCTGACCTGTCGCATCGCGTCGTCGGCGTTGCGCGCCAGCAGGCGGGTTTCGCTGACCTCCTTGTCGGTTTCGGCAAGCCGGCGCCCGAGTTCGGTCTTCAGATCGCGGATGCGTTCGCGGCTATCGAACCATGACCAGGCCGCGGCCGCCAGCGCCAGCGCAGCGATCAGCAGGGCGACCAGCGCCACCGGCGAGGACGGGGCATGCATGCCGGCATGAACAGGCGCGGCGGCGGGCTGGGAGGCGGACGTCTCGGGCGTTTCACTCATGAATTGTTCCTGAACCAGTTAACCAGGCCTTCCACCAGGCCGGCATCGCCACCCGGCGTGGCGACAACGTGCGCAAACCCGAAGCGGCGGGCCGCGCCGGCGATTTTCTCATGCGGGACGAAAAGCGGAGTATGCAACAGCAAGGCCCGGCCCGCCTCGCCCAGCAGGGCCGCCAGATTGTCCAGCGTCTCCGCGCTGGCGACGGTCACCGCATCGATCCCACCCGTCTGCCAGCGCGCCAGCAGGGGCGCGGCATCGGCATGCGGCCGCACGCGCCGGTAGCATTCCAGGAAACGCACCTGCGCTCCGCGCGCGGCGAGCGACTCGGCCAGCAAGGCACGGCCGCCGACGCCGCGCACGATCACCACCCGTTTGCCTGCGACATCCTGCAGCTGCGGCAGTGCCAGCAGCGCTTCGCTGTCCTGGCCGTCCGGCGTGACGACGCCGCTGACACCCCGTGCCCGCAGCGCGCGTGCCGTCCCCGGCCCCACCGCAAACACCTCGGCCGAAGCCGGCAGGCCGCAGGCCGCAAGAATCGCCGCCATGCCGAACTGCGCGGCATTGGGGCTGATGAAAATCGCGATATCGGCTTCGGCCAGTTGCGCCAGCGGCGCGCTCAACGCCTCCACTGGCACCGCTTCGATAGCGAGTGCGGGAAATTCGAACGCCTCACCCCCGGTTGCCCGAATCGCCTGCGCCAGCGCGGCCGCCTGCTGGGCCGGCCGAGTCACCAGCACCGTGCGTCCGGTCAGCGCTCCCGTCATGCAGGCAAGGCGTCAAGAACGGCGCGTGCGCCCCGTGCCAGCAGCTTGTCGGCGAGCGCTTGGCCGACCGCCTCGGGGTCGGTAGCAATGCCTTCGGCGCGGTCGTGGATGAAGCCGCCGCCGTCCGGGTTCGCCACGAAACCGTTCAGCACCAGGCGACCGCCCTCAAGCACCGCGTGCGCGCCCAGCGGCACTTGGCAACTGCCGCCGAGCACACGGCTGACCTGGCGTTCGGCGCGCACGCAGGCGGCGGTCTCGGGGTGGTTGAGCGCGGCAAGCATGGCGGCCACTTCGTGGTTGCCGCTGCGGATTTCGATGCCCAGCGCGCCCTGGCCGGCGGCGGGAATGCTGTCTTCCACGGCAAGCAGGCTTTTGATGCGCTCGCCGAGGCCGAGCCGCTTGAGGCCGGCGGCGGCGAGCAGGATCGCGTCGAACCGGCCCTCGTCGAGCTTTTTCAGGCGAGTGCCGACGTTGCCGCGCAGCGGCTTCACCGTCAGGTGCGGGTAGCGCGCGCGCAGCTGCGCTTCGCGGCGCAGGCTGGAGGTGCCGACCACGCCGCCGGGCGGCAGGTCGGACAGACGTTCGTACCGGTTCGACACGAAGGCATCGCGCGGGTCCTCGCGCTCGCCGATCGCCGCCAGCTCGAACCCCGGCGGCAGTTCCATCGGCACGTCCTTCATCGAGTGCACCGCCAGGTCGGCCTGCCCCGCTTCCAGCGCGACTTCGAGTTCCTTGACGAACAGGCCCTTGCCGCCGACCTTGGACAGCGTGACGTCGAGGATCTGGTCGCCGCGCGTGGTCATGCCCAGGATGTTCACCGTGCAGCCGGGGTGTAGAGCGCGCAGGCGGTCGCGGATATGCTCCGCCTGCCACATGGCAAGGGCACTTTCACGGGAAGCGATGGTCAGGGTCTGCATGGCGGTAAGAAGAGACTGTTTGATTTGGCAAAAGATGGCGCGACACTGATGATCATGACGATCCCGCATCCACCCGAAAGAACCACAACCCTGCCGCAACAGTTCGCAGCCTGGGCCTTGATTCTAGCATGGGGGCTGGCGCTGCCCGGCACTGCCGGCGCGGCGAACGGCCTGGTTCACGCCAAGAATTTCCAGGCCGACGCGCGCACGGCCGCCAAACGCCGGGTGCCCATCATGGTGCTGTTCAGCAGCCCCGTCTGCTCCTATTGCGATCGCGCCAAGCGCGAATACCTGGTGCCGATGCACAAGGACCCGGCCTATCGCTCGCGCGTCATCTTCCGCGAAGTCACCATCGATTCCGACACGCCGCTCGCCGGGTTCGACGGCACGCCCACCACCGAAAGCGCGTTTGCCGCCGCCCACAAGGTGTTCATGGTTCCCACCGTCATGGTGTTCGACACCCGCGGCGAGGCAGCCGGCGAAGCCATCGTCGGCCTGCTGATTCCGGATTTTTATTTCGGCTATCTGGAAGCGGCCATCGACGAGGGCGGGCGCAAGGTGCGCGGCAAATAACGCGCACCGCCTGCGCGCAGTACGCCAACTCGCGGCGGGTCGTACTAGAATCCCTGCCATGCAGGGAGCATTCGCTTGAAGACCCTTCTGGCCGACGACCACCCGCTGATGCGCGAGGGAGTGAGGCAGGTATTGTCGCAACTGGAGCCGCCGGTCGAAATCATCGACGCCCACGATTACCCCAGCCTGTTCGCGCAAACCGCCCTGCATGCCGATCTCGATCTGGCGCTGGTCGATCTCAACATGCCGGGTTTCGTCGGCACCCAGGGCATCGCGCAGTACCGCAGCCGTTTCCCGGACATTCCCCTGGTGGTGTTGTCCGCCTCGGAAGCGCCGTACGATATTCGCAGCGCACTGGAAGCCGGCGCGCTGGGCTACATCCCCAAGGCCGCCTCCACCGCAACGATGCTGGCCGCCTTGCGGCGGGTGCTGGCGGGCGACGTCTACGTGCCGGCCTGCCTGGGCGACAGCCATGCCGGCCTGCACTCGGTCGCCCCCGCCGATTTCGAGGCGCTGCTGCACAGCGGACTGACGGCGCGCCAGCTCGAGGTGGCGCGCCTGCTGGTCCAGGGCTGCACCAACAGGGCCATCGGCAGCATGCTGTCGATGTCGGAAGGCACGGTGAAAGTGCACATCGCCGCGATTTTCCGTGCCCTCAACGTCACCAACCGCACCGAAGCCGTGCTGGAGATCCAGCGGCTGATGCAGAAACCGTAAACCGCCCGTGGATCATCTGCGCACTCTTTTCAGCCGGCTGTCGCTTTCCAGCATCCGCAGCCGCATGCTGGTGATTGCCCTGCTGCCCGCCCTGCTGACCGAATTCGGGATGGTGGCCTATTTCACCTCGCAAACCCTCGCCGCCTCCGAAGCCGCGCTGCACGCGCGCGCCGCCAATGCCGCCCGCCATCTGGCCGATGCCCTGCCGTACGCACTGGTGAGCGGCGACACCGCGCGGCTGGTTGCGCTGCTCCAAACCGAGGCGCAAAACAGCCAGTTGTCCTATGCCCGCGTCACCGATGCGCGCGGGCGGCTGGTCGCCAGCACCGGCGGCATCCTGCACGCAGCCGTCCTGGATGACCATTACCGGCAACGCACCGAGATACGCCTGCCCGCCGCCGACACGCGCGACGATGCCCTGTTTGCCGCCAGCGCCGTGCCGGGCGGTATCCTGCTGGGGCGCACCGAAATCGGCGTGTCGCGCGAGCAGATCAGCGCGTTCAAGCGCGATACCCTGTTCAATGCCGCCCTGCTGATGCTGGCGGCGCTGGCGCTCACCGGTGCGCTGGCGTGGCGGCTGTCCAACCGCCTGGCCGGGCAGTTGCGGCATGTCGGGCAGGTGGTGGGAAGGCTGGCGTGCGACGACCTCGCGGTGCGCACGCAACTGCCGCCGCAAGGCGAAGTCGGCGCGCTCGCCGCCGGGGTGAACGAGATGGCCGAAGCCCTGCAGACCCATCGCAGCGAACTGGAAAAACGCATCCGCGAAGCCACCGCCGACCTCGCCGCGAAGAAGGACATGGCCGAGCGCGCCAACCACGCCAAGTCGCGCTTCTTCGCCGCCGCCAGCCACGACCTGCGGCAGCCGCTGCACGCCCTGTCGTTGTTCGTCGCCGCGCTGAAGGCGCGCAACCGGCAGCCCGAAGCGCAAACCCTGATCGACAACATCGAGGCCTCCACCGCGGCGATGGAGTTGCTGTTCAATGCCCTGCTCGACATTTCGCGGCTGGACGCCGGCACCATCGAAGCGCACCCGGTGCATTTCCCGCTGCAGAAGATGCTGCTCGACCTCGACCACCAGTTCGGCGCGCTGGCGGCGGAAAAACAGCTGCGGCTGCGCTTCCGCCCGTGCGAGGTCACGCTGTACAGCGACCCGCTGCTGATCGAGCGCATCCTCGTCAACCTGATCGCCAATGCCATCCGCTACACCGACGACGGCGGCGTGCTGGTGGCCTGCCGCCGTCGCGGCCGCATGGTGCGCCTGAGCGTGATCGACACCGGTCGCGGCATCCCGCACGACCAGCAGGAAAGCGCGTTCCAGGAATTCGTCCAGCTGCACAACCCGGCACGCGACCGCAGCAAGGGGCTCGGGCTCGGTCTTGCCATCGTGTCGCGCCTGGGCCGGCTGCTCGGACACCGCGTCGACCTGCGCTCGCGCCCCGGCCACGGCTCCCTGTTCAGCATCGACGTGCCGTGCGGCGACGCCAGCCTGATCCAGGCTCCGGTGCCCGCCAGCGCGCCGGGACAGCTTCCCGCCGACGCACTGGTGCTGCTGGTCGACGACGAGAGCGCGATCCTGCGCGGCATGGCCGAACTGTTCGACAACTGGAACATCGACCTGGTCACCGCGCACAGCGCCGCAGAAGCCGAGCAGTGGCTCGACAGCCTCGGCCGCGTGCCCGACGTCGTCGTGTCGGATTACCGCCTGCCCGACGACACCGACGGCATCGAAGTGATTGCCCGCCTGCGCCGGAAATTCGGCCGCGACATTCCCGCCATCCTGGTCACCGGCGACACCGCGCCCGACACCATCCTGCGCATCAGCCGCGCCGGCCATCCCCTGCTGCACAAGCCGCTGCGCCCCGCCAAACTACGCGCCCTGCTCACCCACCTGATCCAGCAGGCGCGCGCCGCCGTGGGATAATTAGATTCGGGTGAGGCGTGAGGAGTAAGGGGTAAGGAGCCAGAATTGCGGCGTACCTCTTGCCCCTGCCCCCGACACCTAACCCCTTACTCCTAACGCCTCACCAAGAAACCATGCACATCCACATCCTCGGCATCTGCGGCACCTTCATGGGCGGCCTCGCCGCCATCGCCCGCAACGCGGGCCACACCGTCACCGGCTGCGACGTCAACGTCTACCCGCCGATGTCCGACCAGCTGCGCGCGCTCGGCATCGAGCTGACTGAAGGCTGGGACGCCAGACAGATCGACCTCAAGCCCGACGTCTTCGTCGTCGGCAACGTCGTCACCCGCGGCAACCCGCTGATGGAAGCCATCCTCGAGCGCGGCCTTGCGTATACCTCCGGCCCGCAGTGGCTGGCCGACAACGTGCTGAAAGACAAATGGGTACTGGCCGTCGCCGGCACCCACGGCAAGACCACCACTTCCGCCATGCTGGCGTGGATCCTCGACGACGCGCGCCTGCGTCCCGGCTTCCTGGTCGGCGGCATCCCGCAGAACTTCGGCATGTCGGCGCGGCTCACCGACAGCCCCTTCTTCGTCATCGAGGCCGACGAATACGACACCGCCTTCTTCGACAAGCGCTCCAAGTTCGTCCACTACCGCCCGCGCACCGTCATCCTCAACAACCTCGAATACGACCACGCCGACATCTTCCCCGACATCAAAGCCATCGAGACCCAGTTCCACCACCTGGTGCGCACCGTCCCCGGCAACGGCCTCATCGTCGCCAACGGCCGTGAGCCGGCGATCGAGCGCGTGCTCGAACGCGGCCTGTGGACCCCGGTGGAAAGATTCGGCGCTGTGTCAACCAACGGCGCAGGCGGCTGGACCATGGGCGAGCCCGACGCCAACGGCGCCTTCGACGTCTTCTTCAACAGCACCCTGCAGGGCCGCGTGAACTGGAATCTCATTGGCGAGCACAACCGCATGAACGCGCTGTCCGCAATCGCCGCCGCGCGCCACGCCGGCGTCCCCGCCGCCGCCGCGATCGACGTCTTGAGCCGCTTCGAGAACGTCAAGCGCCGCATGGAAGTGCGCGGCGCCGTCCACGGCATCACCGTCTACGACGACTTCGCCCACCACCCCACCGCGATCGCCACCACCGTCGAAGGTCTGCGGGCGAAAGTCGGGCGCGCGCGTATCCTCGCGGTGCTGGAACCGCGTTCCAACACCATGAAGCTCGGCGTCATGAAAGCCGCCCTGCCCGACAGCCTCGCCGGCGCCGA
>JAJYXA010000448.1 GCA_021791235.1 Pseudomonadota bacterium | reverse complement strand
CCAGGATTTCCTCCAGCGCCCCTTCTTCATAGGCCACGCCCAATTCCTTCGCAGGCACCACCAGCGCCCTCCGCGCCTCGCTCTCTTTAAGCGGCCCTATTTCGGGGTATTCGAACAGTCTCTCGGCATAGGATTTGGCACGGCCTGCGCGCCCTACTAATTGCGGCAGCCCTGCGCCTATCAACGCAATGGGGAGCTGCAATTGCGCGCACTTGTGAAGCGCGGTAATCAGCGATGCGAATTGCTCTTCTTCGACATATTGCAATTCGTCGATAAAGAAAACCACCGCAGTTTTCTTTTCCTTGGCAGCCCGCCCCACCTCCACGAAGAGATCGATCAGATCATGCTCAAGGTCGCCCGAATCCGCGATGCCGGGTTCGTTTCCCAAATCAACGCCAAACTCGATATCCTGGTATTTGACCTTCATCGCACCGACAAATCCGCCAAGCGCCCTGAGCGCTTTCTTTGCCAGCTCGCCTGCGGCAGCAATCCGGTCCAGCTTGAGCAACGCCAGTCGCAATGATGGAATCAACAATGCAGGCAATGAACGCCTTTCGGGCGACTCGATCTGCACCACGACAAACCCTCTTGCTTCCGTTTCCTGCGCAATCCGCGTCAACAGGACCGTCTTTCCAACACCCCGAAGCCCCACCATCAGCAAACTTCTGGCCGCCAAGCCATTACGAAGCCGATCCAATGCGATTGCGGCTTTCTCGATAATTTCATCGCGCCCCGCCAGCTCGGGAGGCTGCGTACCTGCGCCAGGTGCGTATGGGTTGATGCGCGGATCCATATGTAACAACCTTATTAAGGTTTATCTAAAAAACATAACTTTAGATAATATAGACATACATCCTGATCGTCCATTGGCTACAAGCCATCAGCCGAGAAACCGGCTATACCCCGGCCGCCTGCTGGTCGGCATGGTAGCTCGACCGCACCATCGGCCCGCAGGCCGCATGCTTGAAGCCCATCGCCAGCGCTTCCTGCTCGAACTGGGCAAAGCGCTCGGGGGTGACGAAGCGCAGCACCGGCAGATGGTGCTGCGAGGGCTGCAGGTACTGGCCGAGGGTGAGCATGTCGACGCCGTGCGCGCGCAGGTCGCGCATCACCCGCAGGATTTCGTCGTCCTCCTCGCCCAGCCCCAGCATCAGGCCGGACTTGGTCGGGATGCCGGGATGGCGCGCCTTGAAATCCTGCAAGAGCTTCAGCGAATGCGCGTAGTCGGCGCCAGGGCGCGCGGCCTTGTACAGGCGCGGCACGGTTTCCAGATTGTGGTTCATCACGTCGGGCGGCGCCACGCCGAGCTTTTCCAGTGCCTTGTCGAGGCGACCGCGAAAGTCCGGGGTGAGGATTTCGATGCGGGTGGCCGGCGATCTTTCGCGCACCGCCGCGATGCACTGCGCGAAATGCCCGGCGCCGCCGTCGCGCAGGTCGTCGCGGTCGACGCTGGTGATGACCACGTATTTCAGCGCCATCAGCGCGATGGTCTCGGCGAGATGCGTCGGCTCGTCGACGTCCGGCGGCAACGGCGTGCCGTGGCCGACGTCGCAGAACGGGCAGCGCCGCGTGCACAGGTCGCCCAGGATCATGAAAGTGGCGGTGCCGTGGCCGAAGCATTCGCCCAGGTTGGGGCACGAGGCCTCCTCGCACACCGTGTGCAGCCTGGCTTCGCGCAGGATGCCCTTCAACCGCGCCACGTCCGGCACGTTGGGCGACTTGGCGCGGATCCACGACGGCAGCCGCATTCTGGGTTGCGGGACGATCTTGATCGGGATGCGCGCGGTCTTGGCGGCGCCTTTGTGCTGGATGGGGTCTGCCATAATGATGCCCGGAACGACGTTGGGAATTTCAACTCCTGGGATTTTAGCCTATGCGCCTACCGACCCTGACCCTGCTGGCGGTGTGGAGTGCCGTGGCCTTGGCCGCCACCGATTCCAGTGTGGATCCTGAAACCGGGCTGGCCAGCTGGCAAACCGAGACCGCCGGCATCCAGGTGCGGCTGACCCAGATCAGCCCGGACCAGGCGCGTGCCTTCTATCAGGCACGCGGCTTCTCGCCCGAGGCGGCGGAACGCTATGCCGCCGAGTGCGTTTTCATGACGGTGGTGCGCAATATCGGCGACACGCCGATCCAGCACCGACTGGCCGACTGGCGTTATGAATCAGCCGGGCAGCCGCCGCGCGCCATCCGCAGCAAGACCGGGTGGGAGCGCCTCTGGAAGCGGCTGGGCGTTGCCGAATCGGCACGCATCGCCTTCACCTGGGCGCAGTTCCCCGCCACGCAAACCTTTGCGCCGGGCGACTGGAACCAGGGCATGACGAGCTACAGCGTGCCGCGCGGCGGCCGCTTCGACCTGCGTTTCGCGTGGCGCGCGGGCGGCAAGACCCATACAGGGACCCTCGAACAGGTGAAATGTGCAGATGAACGTTCGTAAATCCCTCACGGCAGGGCTGGCCGCACTTTGCCTGGCCTTGCCTGCGGCCGCGGCCGACCTGCCGCCCTTGTCGCACAGCCTGACCATGCAGGCGCCGAAACCCGCTCCGGCGCTGAAACTGGTCGATCTCGACGGCAAGCCCCATGATCTCGCCAGGCTCAAGGGAAAGGTAGTGCTGATCAACTTCTGGGCCACCTGGTGCCCGCCGTGCCGCCGCGAAATGCCGTCGATGGAGCGGCTGTCCCAGGCCCTGGCGGGCGAGCCCTTCGTCGTGCTGGCGATCGATGTCGGCGAGGACGCCGACACCATCGACGCCTTCACCGGCCAGCTCGACACCACGCCGACCTTTCCCGTCCTGCTCGACACCCGCAGCCGCACCCTGCCGGCATGGAAAGTGGCGGGGCTGCCGACCACCTTCCTGGTCGACCAGCGGGGACGCATCGTCGCCAGCGCCATCGGCGGGCGCGAGTTCGATCACCCGGACATCGTCCGGGTGATCCAGGAATTGCTCAGGAAATAATCCCCCAACAATCCGTTATCCGGTCATTCCGGCGAAAGCCGGAATCCAGCGAATCAAGCGCGCCCCGCGCAAGCGGGACAACATTTTTACTGTATTTTTACTGTCCTGTCTGCTTCGCAGGCTGTTTTTTTTCATGCTGGATTCCGGCTTTCGCCGGAATGACGCAGAGATGATCAGGCCTTGACCCACACCTGGCCGTCCTCGACCTTCACCGGATACGTGCGGATCGGTACGTCGGCGGGTTCGCAGGTGGGCTGGCCGGTGACGAGATCGAAATAACTGCCGTGCAGCGAGCACTTGATCTTGCCGTCCTTGATGCAGCCGAGATACAGCGAGTAGTCCTCGTGGCTGCACATTTCGTCGACGACGTAATGGGTGCCGCTGGAATTGCACAGCAGCAGCCGGCGGCCATCGACGACGACGCGCTTCATCTGCGCCGGCTTGAGTTCGTCGGCGGCCGCGATGGCGACGAATTCGCCCATCACGTCACCCGCGCCACGGCACGGCCGGAATCCAGCACGGCGCGGATCTGCGCGGCGGCGTCAAGGACGCTGGCGGCGCGGCCGACGTGATGCAGGATGATCGAACCCGCCAGGACCAGCGAATCGTAGGTCGCGCCCTTGTCGCCCTTCAGCGCCAGGATGCCGGCTTCGGCGGCGGCGTGCGCGGTGGCCTTGATGTCGATGGCGGCGACGATTTCGTCTGCGCCTTCCTCGGCCGCCACGCTGCCGGGCAGCGGCACCGCGCGCACCGGCTGGTCGATGCCGAGCGCGGCCGGGTCGATCGCCGCCTCGATTTCGGCGTCCTTGTCGTGGTAGTGAAAGTACTTGCCGATCTGGCGCAGGCTGGGGATCACCCCGCCCTCGACGCCGCGCACGATGCAGGCGGTGTCGAAGCCGGCTTCGCGCGCGAGATCGGCGTACACCGGCGGATACGGCCTGTGCACGTAGCCGGTGACGAAATGGGTTTTCTTGCGGCCCTGTATCGGCTTGGACAGCACTTCCACCGTGGTCAGCACCTGGCGCTTGATTATCTGCGTGCGCAGCGGGATGAGGTTGTGCATGCCCGGGTTGGACTGCGCCTGATCGACGTAGGTCCAGCCGATCGCGGGGTCGGCGAGACGCGCCGCGGCCTCGGCGGGCGACAGGTCGACCGGCACGCCGGCGGCGGCGAGCACGTGGCGCGCGGTGACGCCGTACTTGGGCCCGACCTTGTCGAGGCCGTGCGTCACGACATGCACGCCGAATTCGGCCAGGAGCGGGCCGAGGAAAGGCGCGGCCGGCAGGCAGCGGGTGTAGCCGTCGTAGGGGTCGCCGATGTCGACCACTTCGTCGACGTCGGCGGTGACGCGCCGGGTGGTTTCCAGCACCGCATCCAGCACCCCGCGGTTTTCGTCCATCGTTTCGCGCTTCATGCGCAGGGCGATGAAGTAGATGCCCACCTGCACCGGGTCGATCACGTTGTCGATGATGGCCTTGGTGCCCAGATGCGCCTCGGCGCGGCTGATGTCCTTCGACAAGTCCGGCCCGGTGGCGATGCGCTGGATGATCGAGCGCATCAAAAGCTTGGGGTCGGTCGGCAGGGTGTCGGTGCTCATGAATGGCTCCATCAGAAGATGCAAGAATACTAATAACCGACTGAACCGGTCAAGAATAGATCGTCGCCAGCAAGGCCTGGGCGAGCGCCCGCTCCGCCTGCGGCAAGGTCGGCTTCACGCCGAGATCGCGGCATTGCGTCACCCGCATGCCGGGGTAGCCGCAGGGATGGATGACGGCGAATGGCGCCAAGTCCATGTCGACGTTGAACGCCAACCCGTGATAGGTGCAGCCGTGCTTCACGCGCAGGCCGAGCGCGGCGATCTTGGCGCCGTCGACGTAGACGCCGGGGGCGCCGGTCAGGCGTTCCGCAACGACGCCGTGCGCCGCCAGCAGGTCGATCACCGCCTGTTCCATTCGACTGACCAGCTCGCGGATACCGTAGCCGCGCCGGCGCAGGTCGACCAGCACATAGGCCACCACCTGGCCCGGCCCGTGATAGGTGATCTGGCCGCCGCGGTCGATCGGCACCACGGCAATGTCGGTGGTGGCGATCAGGTGCTCGGCGCGGCCGGCCTGCCCCTGGGTATAGACCGGCGGATGCTCCAGCAGCCAGATTTCATCAGGCGTGTCGGTCGTGCGACGCGCCGTGAAGTCCTGCATCGCCCGCCAGGTCGATTCGTACTCGACCCGTCCCAAACTGCGAACGATTGCCTCACCCCTCACTCCTCACCCCTCGCGTTCAAAGTGCCATCTTCACCCACGGATGCGCGGTGATCTCGCGATACAGCGCATCGAGCTGGGCCTTCGAGGTGGCGCGCACCACGCAGGTCACCGAGAGGTAGTTGCCGCTGCCGGATGCCCGCATCTCGACGGTCTCGGCCCTGAAATCGGGCGCATGGCGCAGCACCAGCTCGACCATGGTCTGGGCGAAGTCGTCGCGCCGCTCGCCCATGATCTTGATGGGAAAGTCGTTGGGGAAAGTCAGCAGGGTTTCTTCGCTCATGCGCGCATTACCCGTTGCTTGAAAGCCTGATACAGCGCATCCATCCGCTGCGCCAGCGGCCCCGGCACGCCGGGGCCGACCGGTGCGCCGTCGAGTTTCACGATGGCCATGATTTCCCGGGTGGACGAGGTCATCCACAGCTCGTCGGCTTCGCGCAGCTCGGCCTCGCTGATCGCCCGCACCTCGTGCGGGATGCCGTGCGCCGCCGCGAGTTCCAGCACCACGTCGTAGGTGATGCCGGTGAGCATCAGCCTGGACGGCGGCGGCGCCCGCAGCACGCCGTCCTTCACCACGAAAATGTTGCTCGCCGCGCCCTCGGTCAAAAAGCCGTCGCGCAGCATCACGGTTTCCGCGCAGTCGGCGTCCACCGCCTGCTGCCGCAACAGGATGTTGGCCAGCAGCGAGATCGCCTTGATGTTGCAGCGCAGCCAGCGGTTGTCGGCGGCGCTGACGGCGCACACTCCGGCGGCCTTTTGTTCGGCTGTCGCCGGCACCAGCGGCTGGGAAAACATGAACACGGTCGGCGCCACGTCCCTGGGAAAGGCATGGTCGCGCGGCGGCTGTCCCTCAACAGGCGTGCCGCGCGTCACCTGGATGTAGACCGACTGGTCGGCGAAGTCCTGCAGACCGATCAGCCGCAGGATCAAGTCGCGCCACCCGGCGATCCCATGCGGATTGGCCAGGCGGATGCCGTCGAGGCTGGCCTGCAGGCGGCGCAGGTGTTCGTCGAGCCGGAACGGTTTCCTCGAGTACACCGGCACCAGTTCGTAGACGCCGTCGCCGAAGACGAAGCCGCGGTCGAGCACCGAAACCTTCGCGTCGACGAGCGGCAGGAACCGGCCGTTGAGGTAAACGCTCATCGGCCGAACAGCAGCCGGATCGAGTCCCAGCCGCGGCCGAAGATGCCGGCCACGGCGACGTCGTGCAGCGCGACCAGCGGGTAGTCGCCCAGCGGCTTGCCGTCGAGCGTCAGCCGCAGCGTGCCCATGTGCCGGCCCTTGCGCAGCGGCGCCACGATCGGCTGCCGGGTGATGACTTCGGCCTTGACGCGCGATGCGCTGCCGCGCGGAACCAGCACATGAAAATCCTGCGCAAACCCCATGCTCACCGAGGCGCGCGCGCCGCGGTAGAGATTCGCCACCTTGACCGGCTGCAGCGCACGGTACAGCAGCACGCTGTCGAAATTCTCGAAGCCGTAATTCAGCAGGCGCAGGGCGTCCTGGGTGCGCTGGGCGTCGGAGCGCCCGCCCAGCACCACGGCGATGCGGCGCTGGTCGCCGCGCCGGGCCGACGCCGCCATGCAGTAGCCGGCCTCGGCGGTGCGCCCGACCTTGAGGCCGTTCACCGTGCTGTCGCGCCACAGCAGGCGATTGCCGTTGTAATGCGTGATGCCCTTGAAGGACAGCTCCTTCTGCGAGAAGAACCCCCGCCGGTCGGGAAAGTCGCGTGTCAGCGCGCGGCCCAGCAGGGCGAGGTCGCGCGCGCTGGACACATGGCCCGGTTCGGTCAGGCCGGTGGCGTTCATGAAGCGGGTTTTCGTCATGCCGAGCCGTCTGGCTTCGCGGTTCATGCGCTCGACGAACGCCGCTTCGCTGCCGTCGGCCGCCGTCACCAGCGTGAGCGTGGCGTCGCCGGCCGACTGCACCAGCATCGCCTGCAGCAGGGTGTCGACGCTCACCTGGTCGCCCGGCTTGAGAAAGACGCGCGCGCCGTCGACCTGGACTGCGGCTTCCGGAACGGTCAGGCTTTCCCCCAGGCTCAGTTTGTTCCTGCGGATGTCGCCCAGCAGCACGTAGGCCGTCATCAGCTGCGTCAGCGAGGCCGGCGCCAGCGGCAGGTCGGCCTGATGCGCGGCCAGTTCGCGTCCGCTCGACTGATCGATCACCACCCAGGCGCGCGCCGAGATGCCGGCCGGTGCCGCCGATACGGATGCGGAAAACAGGAGCGCCAGCCCCAGCCAGAAAAATTTCATGCCTACCCTCAAAATCAATCGCGTCTGACCAGGACTGCATTCAGGTCGAGATGTTCCCGCACCCGCGCGCGGTCCGAATGCGCGGCGTCGTCGCTGGGATACGGACCGAGTTGCACGCGGTGCAGCGTGCCGCTGAGCACCACGCGCGTGCGGCTGGCGTCGAGCTCGAGTTCGCGCGCCAGGCGGTCAAGCAGCTGCCGCGCATTGTCGGCGCTCGAAAACGCGCCCACCTGCAGGTAGACGCCCTCCATGAGCGCCTCGCCCTGCGTGCCGTAGGCGGCAGGATCGAGGCTTTCCACCCGCACCCGCGTGCTGCCGTGCTTCAGGTAGCCGAGTTTGTGGGCGGCGGTGTACGACAGGTCGATGACGCGCTTGCTGTGAAACGGTCCGCGATCGTTGATGCGCACCACCACGGATTTGCCGTTGTTGAGCGCCGTGACCCGCGCATAGCTGGGAATCGGCAGGGTGGGATGCGCGGCCGTCATGGCATACATGTCGTAGGGCTCGCCCGACGCGGTCTTCTTGCCGTGGAAGCGGCGGCCGTACCATGACGCCAGGCCTTCCTCGCTATGGGCGCGGCGCGTGGTTTGCGGCGTGTAGGTGGTGCCCAGCGCGACGTAGGTGCGGTTGGCAAAGCGGTGCAGTGGTTCCTCGCGCGGCACCGCGTCGGGAACGGCGTCCAGGTTCGCCGGCGGAGCGTCCTCGGGGCCGTCGTCGAGGTAATAGCCGCCGCCTTGCGGCGCCGTGGACGCCTGCCTGGCGGGCGGACTGCTGCCGCACCCGGCAAGGGCCAGCCCCAAAGCCGCCGTGCTCAGAATCAGGAGTGCATTCATGTGCGCATTCTAGCCTGTCAGGTTTTGTTGAGCTGACGATGCGTCGCCACGCTCATCAGGATGCCCATGCCGAGAAGCAGCGTGACCAGCGCGGTTCCGCCATAGCTTATCAGCGGCAACGGCACGCCCACCACCGGCAGGATGCCCGACACCATGCCCATGTTGACGAAGGCATAGGTGAACAGATTGAGGCTCAGCGTGGCCGCCATCAGACGGCCGAACAGGGAGGGCGCCCGCGCCGCGATGACCAGTCCGCGCGCGACGATCGCAAGATACACCCCCACCAGGATAATCGCGCCGACATAGCCGAATTCCTCGCCGAACACGGCAAACACGAAATCGGTCGTCCGTTCGGGAATGAAATCGAGCTGGCTTTGCGTGCCCCGCATCCAGCCCTTGCCGAACAGGCCGCCCGAACCGATCGCAATGGTGGACTGGATGATGTGGTAGCCGGCGCCCAGCGGGTCGGATGACGGGTCGAGCAGGGTCAGCACGCGGCGCTGCTGGTAGTCGTGCATCAGGCCCCACATCACCGGCAGACTGGCGGCGCCCAGGAGGCCGCCGCCCAGGATCCCCTTCCACGGCAGGCCGGCAAAGAACAGCAGGTAGAAGCCGGAGGCGCCGATCATCAGCGCGGTGCCGAGATCGGGCTGGCGCAGGATCAGCAGGAACGGCACCAGCAGCAGCGTGCCGCCGACCAGGAAATGCCTGGCGCGCAGCAATCCCTCGTTGCGCTGGAAATACCAGGCCAGCATCAGGGGCAGCGCCAGCTTCAGCAGTTCCGACGGCTGGAACGCCATGAATCCCAGGTTCAGCCAGCGCCGCGAGCCGTTGCGGACCTCGCCGAACAGCGCCACCCCGATCAGCAGCACCACGCCCGCCACATACAGGGGCGGCCCCACCTTGGACAGCAGATGCGGCGGCACGTTGGCCATCACCGCCATCACCCCCAGCGCCAGGCCGATGTTGATCAGGTGGCCGGTGATGCGCGTCGGGCTCTGCCCCGATGCGCTCGCCACCACCGCCAGGCTGATCCCCAGCAGCACGAGCACCAGGACCAGCAAAATGCCGTCCAGGTGGCTCAGCCTGCGCACGATCCAGTGACTAGTCCGCGGCATCGTCTGCCTCCATCCTCATGTTGCCGGGACGTTTCCCGGTCAGGTAATAATCGAACACCGCGCGCGCGACCGGCGCCGCGGTGCCGCTGCCCGAGCCGCCGTTTTCCACCATCACCGCCACCACGATGGCGGGCTTGTCGGCCGGCGCATAGGCGATGAACAGCGCATGGTCGCGGTGCTGGCGGGCCAGCCGGCTGGCGTCGTAGCGCGCGCCCTGCCTGATGCCGACCACCTGCGCGGTGCCGGTCTTGCCGGCAATAGCTGACGTGGCGCCCGCCGCCGAGGCGGCGGCGGTGCCGCCCGGGCGCATCACGTCCATCATGCCTTCGCGCACCGCCTCCAGATGCTTCGGGGTGATCGCCAGCCGGTCGCGTTCCCTGCCCGGCAGCGGCTGCCAGGCAGGGGCGAGCGGATCGCGCACCGCCTGCACCAGACGCGGCTCGATCCGCCGGCCGCCATTGGCAAGCATGGCCGTGGCCACGGCCAGCTGCAGCGGGGTGGTCAGATGATAGCCCTGGCCGATGCCCGCAATCACCGTCTCGCCGGGATACCAGGGCTGCTTCCAGCGGCGCTGCTTCCAGTCGCGCGAGGGCAGCAGGCCGGACGATTCGCCTTCCAGGTCGATACCGGTTTTTTCGCCCAGGCCGAACCGCGCCAGGTAGTGGTGCATGCGGTCGATCCCCATGTCGACCGCCAGCGTGTAGTAATAGGTATCGCATGACTGCGAAATGGATTTGCGCAAATCGACCACACCGTGCCCGCCGCGCTTCCAGTCGCGGAACTGGTGGCGGCTGTTGGGCAGGCTGAAATGACCCGGGTCGACAATACTGTCGGACGGCTTGCGCACGCCCAGTTCCAGCCCGGCCAGCGCCATCAGCGGCTTGATGGTCGAGCCGGGCGGATAGATGCCGCGCAGCGCGCGGTTGACCATCGGCCGCTCGGGCGACTCGTTGAGCGACTTCCAGGTTTCCGGATCGATCCCGTCGACGAACAGGTTGGGATCGAATCCCGGCTTGCTCACCAGCGCCAGCACTCCGCCGGTATTCGGATCGAGTGCCACCAGTCCGCCCAGGTAGTCGCCGAATGCGTGCTCGGCCACCGCCTGCAGCTCAAGGTCGAGGTGCAGGCGCAAATCCCTGCCCGGCACCGGCGGAATGCGCGACAGCATGCGCACCGCGCGGCCGCCGGCGTCGGTCTCCATCTGGTCGAAGCCGGTGCGGCCGTGCAGCAGGGTTTCGTAGCTCTGCTCCAGCCCGGTCTTGCCGATGTGGACGCTGCCCCGGTAGTTCTGCTCGCGGCCGGTCTCGCGCAGCCGGTTCAGGTCGCGGTCGTTGATGCGGCCGACGAAACCCAGCACGTGCGCCATGCCGGGCCCGGCCTGATAGTTGCGGAACAGCCGCGCCTTCACTTCCACGCCCGGCAGGCGATAGCGGTTGGCCGCCAGGATGGCGACCTCCTCGTCGCTCAGCTTGCTTTTCAGCGGCACGGTCTCGAACTCGTGCGATTCGGAGAGCAGGCGCCGGAAGCGCCGCAGCTGCCCCGGCGTGATCTCGATCAGCTTGCCCACCTCGGCCAGCGTGGCTTCGAGGTCGTCCGTCCGCGCACGGGTCAGTTCCAGCGTATAGGCCGAATAGTTTTCCGCCAGGATGCGGCCGTTGCGGTCGAGAATCAGCCCGCGATGCGGCGCGGCGGGCACCAGCGAAATGCGGTTGCTTTCGGCGCGCTGGATGTAGTGCTCCTGCTGCACGATCTGCAGATAAAACGCGCGCGCCAGCAGCGCCGCCGCCAGCAGCGCGACGAAAGCCGCGCCCACTTTCAGCCGCCCACGAAAACGGGCCAGCTCGCGATCCAGATTCTTCAGCGGGGTGGCGAGATTCATCCAGGATCACGCCCGATCCTGCAGGCCTTTGCCATGCCACAGGCGCAGGAAGCCCGCCACCAGATACCACAGCACCGTGCTGCCCAGCACCGGGAGCAGCATGGCCAGCCCCGCCGGCGGATTGACCGCCAGCCAGCCGACCAGCAGCACCGCCAGCTGCACCGCCAGAAAGATGGGGAACAGCTGCGCCGCCTGCCGGAACGGATCGAATTGCAGCAGCCGCAGGCGCAGAAACAGCACCAGGTAGACGCCGATCGCGTAGGCGATGGCGTGCTGGCCGAGCACCACCCCGTCCTGAAAATCGACCAGCAGCCCGAGAAAAAACGCCGTGGCGAAACCGATGCGCGCGGGCTGATGCAGCGTCCAGAACAGCACGCCGACCAGCACGAAATCGGGCCGCAGGGCCAGCGCCCAGCCGGTCCACGGCAGTTGCTCCAGCAGCACCGCCAGCGTCAGACTGCCGAGGATGCGGCGCCAGCTGCCGAAGGTTTGGGTGGAGACGTTCATTGCGCGATCACCTGCGGCGCGGCGATCAGCACCAGCACGGCGCGGGAGCGGTCGAGCCCCGCCAGCGGCAAACACTCCACCCGCAGATAGGGGCTGGATTGCGAACGCGACACCCGCGTGACGCGCGCCACCGGAATGCCGGCCGGATACACCCGGTCGATCCCCGACGTCAGCAGGCGGTCGCCCACCCGGATGTCGGTCTGTGCCGGCATGTAACGCAGTTCCAGCTGGTTGTGTCCGCTGCCGGCCGCCAGACCGCGCTGGCCGGTGCGCTCGACGAACACCGGCGTCAGTTGCTGCGGATCGCTCACCAGCGTCACTTCGCTCGACCCCGGATAGACCCGGCTCACCTGCCCGACCAGGCCCGAGGCGTCAACCACCGGCAGCCCGCCGCGCAGCCCCGCGCCGGCGCCCTGGTCCAAAGTGACGCGCTGGGCGAACCAGTTGTGTCCCTGATACAGCAGGGCGGCCCGAACCCGCTGCTGGCCGGGCCGGGCCGGCAACTGCAGCAGGCTGCGCAACTCGGCATTCTCGCGGGCCAGCGCCTTCGCGGCGTTGATCCCGACCTGGATCTGCGCACGCTCGGCCAGCAGGGCGTCACGTTCTTTCTGCAGGAGACGGTGGCGGGTAAAGAAACCGTCCAGTTCGGCGGCGACCTCCAAGGGCGCGCGCATGAGTTCGCGCACCGGCTGCAGCAACAGCGAGAAGCCGCTGCGCAGGCCGTCGAGGGCGTGATAGCGGGTATCGAGCACAACGCAGCTCACGCCGACCAGCAGCCAGATCAGCAGGCGCGCCGTCGGCCCCAGCCGGCGGGCGAACATGAGCTGGCCGGGCATCGCCATTTATCGACGGCCCTCGCAGGGGGAGAAGCGTACCGCCGCGGTCACTCGTTGGTGAACACCGAGGCCAGCTTGTCCATTTCTTCCAGGGCGCGCCCGGAACCGCGCACCACGCAGGTCAGCGGGTCGTCGGCGACGATCACCGGCAGGCCGGTCTCTTCCATCAGCAGGCGGTCGAGGTCGCGCAGCAGCGCGCCGCCGCCGGTCAGCACCATGCCCTTCTCG
>JAJYXA010000068.1 GCA_021791235.1 Pseudomonadota bacterium | reverse complement strand
GTCAACGAAAAAGGCCGTATCGTGCTGATTCCGGTGGCGGACATCCTCTACCTCAAGGCGGAACTCAAGTACGTCACGGTGCGCACTGCGGTCCGCGAGTTCCTCATCGAGGAGTCGCTTACTTACCTGGAAGGCGAGTTCGGCGAGGCCTTCCTGCGCATCCACCGCAACTGTCTGGTGGCAAGCGGGCGCATCCGCGAAATCGGCAGGTTGCCGGGCGTCGACGAGGGTCATTTCCTGCGCCTGGACGGGCTGGACGAGCGTTTGCCGGTCAGCCGACGCCAGTATTCTGCGCTGCGCGAAAAAATAAGATCAATATAAACAAGCAGATAGGTCTCGCCTACAACTAAAGTTGTATAGCCAAATTTTGCACGCCTTCGTAGGATGAACTTGCTTGCCGTTTCTACCGGCAAGCTGGAAGTTCTCCGCAACGAGGGGGTGTCTCCTCCGCTCTGCCGGGTTCGCAAGAACCCGGCATTTTTTTTCCGCCCTCGGTATCATGGCGTGCATGAAAAACGATATCCCTGACCTCACCGAAACCGAACTGGCCAGCGAAACCGTCTTCAAGGGACGGCTGATGCACGTCAAATGCGACCGCGTGCGCCTGCCCAACGGCAAGGAGTCGACGCGCGAGTACATCGTCCATCCCGGCGCCGTCGTCGTCATTCCGGTGTTCGACAACGGCGACCTGCTGTTGGAACGCCAGCACCGTTACCCGCTGCACCGCGACTTCATCGAACTGCCGGCCGGCAAGATCGACCCCGGCGAGGACGACCTCACCTGCGCGAAACGGGAACTGGAAGAGGAAACCGGCTATACTGCCGCCGAGTGGCGCGAGGTCACCACCATCTACCCCTGCATCGGCTATTCCGACGAGCGGCTGGCGTTTTATCTGGCGCGCGGGCTGGCACCCGGCAACCACGGCCGCGACCACGACGAATTCCTGGAAATCCTGCGGGTGCCGTTCGGCGAGGCGATGGACTGGCTGCGCAGCGGCAAGATCTGCGAGACCAAGACCGTGATCGGGCTGTTCTGGCTGGAGAAGATACTAATCGAAGACTGGTAGGCCGATGAAACGTACGGTTACACGGCATCAAGCCTTTGGCGAATGTCGGGTGCTGGGTAAAAGACTTTCTTGCGCCCCCCATGGGTGGATTCGTTCAACAGACCTAAGGCTGCCAGACTCAACAGGTCGGCGCGTGCCGTTGCATAAGCAATCTGATGGGAACGCTGATGGCTCTCTATGGTGAAATATTCATCAGGGCGCTTGAGAGCATGAGCGAGCAACGCGGTTTGACGATGATTCAATTGCTTCTCGCGCGTTTGAAGCGTTCTGAGTTTTGAATGCAATTGAGCTTGCTCTTGTTGCTTTTGCTGTAAGTATTGGTGCAACGCGGACAATCCGCTGAGTATCACTTCCGTCTGATGCAGTAGGAAATAAGTCGTGTCACCAGAGTCGCTTTCAGTTAACAAATAAGCGCGTGCATACTGCGCGGGAGCTTTTCGCAGTATGCGAGAGATGGACAGATACTCAACCAACCAGTATCCCTGCTTGGCCATATACCAATAAAACAGTGCGCGACCTGTCCGACCGTTTCCGTCTGCGAATGGGTGGTCGTACCCCACCATGAAATGAAGCAGAATCGCGCGCACGATCGGATGTATGAACGTGTCATCGGCGACGGTTTCATTGGCAAAATCGCATAGGATTTTGAGCCGCTTTGGCAACTCGCTGTGAGCGGGAGGGCGATGCAGGACTAGTCTGTCGTTGTTTGGCGCCACGATTTCAATATCGTCGCTTGTCCGTAGTCGCCCACAGTCCTCGGGACGCTCCAGCGTGCCCTCGGTCAATACCCGCTGCAGCTCGATCACATGTTCCGGTTCGAGGGTGTCTCCACAGATCTCACGGATACGCTGCATGGCCTCGAAATTGTTGAAAATCATCCGCTCGCTCAGCGTGCTGGGTTTGCGCCCTTCGCGCAGCATCGCTTCGGCAACGCGCCGGGTCGTGGATGCGCCTTCCAGTTGGCTGGAGGTGATCGCCTCCTCAATTAGGCTGCTAAACAGGTAGCGCCCTTGGTCGGAGCGCAGTGCAGTATTGTCCTCTCCTCCCGGAACCAGCCCCGCGCTGCGGTCAATTTCGTGCAGGTTTTTCAACAAGGGCTCGGGTAGCGAGTAGGTGAAGGCTTTGCCTTGTTTGTCATGAAATGGCAGGGTATGTGCGCTGACGCTGCGGGCCAGGCTGAGCGCCAGCCACCATATCTTGTGACTCAGTCCGGTTGGTGGGGTGCGGTGGCGCAAATCATCCCAGTGCAGATACTTCCCATTTGCCAAGGGCCCAAGCCTTAGCTGGGCGAGTTGGGGCAGGGTTTCAGCATTTGCTTCCTGTATCAGCTCTTTCAGCGGTGGGGGCGAGAGCGGAATTTTCATTTTTAACTATCAAATTGATATTGATTGATAGTGAAATGATAAGTCATTAACTATCAATTTGATACTGATTGATAGTGTATTGATAGCCGTGGCTGGCCGACCCACGGAGGCTTATGGCTGGTAGGCCAGGTTCGGCGCCAGCCAGCGTTCGGCTTCCGCCAGCGTCCAGCCCTTGCGGCGGGCGTAGTCCTCGACCTGATCGCGCTCGATCTTGGCCACCGCGAAGTACTGGCTGTCGGGGTGCGACAGGTAGAAGCCCGATACTGCGGCGCCCGGCCACATGGCGAAGTTCTCGGTCAGCTTCACCCCGATTTGCGCGGTGGCGTCGAGCACTGCGAACAGCGGCGCCTTTTCGCTGTGCTCGGGGCAGGCGGGGTAGCCGGGGGCGGGGCGGATGCCCTGGTACTTTTCCGCGATCAACTCGTCATTGGTGAGCGCTTCCTTAGCCACATAGCACCAGAACTCGCGGCGCACGCGCTGGTGCAGGTGCTCGGCGAAGGCTTCGGCGAGGCGGTCGCACAGCGACTTGAAGAGGATGGCGGAGTAGTCGTCGTGCGCGGCCTCGAAGGCGCGGGCGCGCTCGTCCTCGCCGATTCCCGCCGTCACCACAAAGGCGCCGAGATAGTCCTTGAGCCCGCTGGCCTTCGGCGCGACGAAGTCGGCGATGCAGAGGTTGGCGCGGCCTTCCGGCTTCTTCATCTGCTGGCGCAGGTTGTGCCAGGTCATCAGTACGCTTGAGCGGGATTCGTCGGCATAGACCTCGATGTCGTCGTCGTTCACCGTGTTGGCCGGAAACAGGCCGAACACCGCGCGCGCCTCCACCCAGTTCTCCGCGATCATTTTCTTCAGCATCGCCTGGGCATCGTGGTAGAGCTTCTTCGCCTCGGCGCCGACCACTTCGTCGTCGAGGATTTTCGGGAACTTGCCGTGCAGTTCCCACGACGCGAAGAACGGCGTCCAGTCGATCACCTCGACCAGCTTCGCCAGATCGTAGGCGCGCAAAACGTGGACGCCGGGCCGTTTCGGCACCGGCGGCGTGTAGCTTGCCCAGTCGATCCTGAACTTGTTGGCGCGCGCCTCGGCAAGCGCTAGCCGCACGGTGTCGGACTTGTGCTTGAGGTGGCGTTCGCGCGTTTTTGCATAATCCGTCCTGATTTCGGCGGCAAAGGCGTCACGCAGCTCGTTCGACAGCAGTTGGGTGCACACGCCGACCGCGCGCGAGGCGTCCTTCACGTACACCACCGGGTGTTCGTAGTTCGGCTCGATCTTCACCGCGGTGTGCGCCAGCGAAGTGGTGGCGCCGCCGATCAGCAGCGGAATGGTGAAATTTTGGCGCTGCATTTCCTTCGCCACATGCGCCATTTCCTCCAGCGAGGGGGTGATGAGGCCGGACAGGCCGACAATGTCGGCCTGGTGCTCGCGGGCGGCGTCGAGGATCTTCTGCGCCGGCACCATGACGCCGAGATCGACGATGTCGTAGCCGTTGCAGCCGAGCACCACGCCGACAATGTTCTTGCCGATGTCGTGGACGTCGCCCTTGACCGTGGCCATGACGATCCTGCCCGCGCTCTGCGCGTCGCCGGCCTGCTTGTCGGCTTCGATGAAGGGCAGCAGATGCGCGACCGCCTGCTTCATCACGCGGGCGGACTTCACCACCTGCGGCAGGAACATCTTGCCGGCGCCGAACAGGTCGCCGACCACGTTCATTCCCGCCATCAGCGGGCCTTCGATCACGTGCAGCGGGCGCTCGGCTTCGAGCCGCGCCGCTTCGGTGTCCTCGACGATGTACTGGGTGATGCCCTGCACCAGCGCATGACTCAGCCGCTCGTTCACCGGCAGGCTGCGCCAGGCCAGGTCCTCGACCCTCTCCTTGGCGCCGCCCTTGACGTTCTCGGCAAAGGCCACCAGCCGCTCGGTCGCGTCGGCTCGCCGGTTCAAGAGCACGTCCTCGACGCGTTCCTTCAGTTCGGGGTCGAGGGCTTCGTACACGCCGAGCTGGCCAGCGTTGACGATGCCCATGTCCATCCCGGCCTGGATCGCGTGATACAGGAAGGCGGTGTGGATCGCCTCGCGCACCGCGTCGTTGCCGCGGAACGAGAAGCTCACGTTCGACACCCCGCCCGAGACGTGCGCGTGCGGCAGGTTCCGGCGGATCCAGCGGGTGGCTTCGATGAAGTCGACCGCGTAGTTGGCGTGCTCCTCGATGCCGGTGGCGACCGCGAAGATGTTGGGGTCGAAGATGATGTCCTCGGCCGGAAAGCCGACCGTTTCAGTCAGCAGTTTGTAGGCGCGTGCGCAGATTTCGGTCTTGCGGGCGTAGGTGTCGGCCTGGCCGGTTTCGTCGAAGGCCATCACGATCACCGCCGCGCCGTAGCGCCGGCACAGCCTGGCGCGTTCGATGAATTCGGCCTCGCCTTCCTTCATCGAGATTGAGTTGACGATGCCCTTGCCCTGGATGCACTTCAGGCCCGCCTCGATGACATTCCACTTCGACGAGTCGAGCATGATCGGCACCCGCGCGATGTCGGGCTCGGAGGCGATCAGGTGGAGGAAGCGCACCATCGCCGCCTCGGCGTCGAGCATGCCCTCGTCCATGTTGATGTCGATGATCTGCGCGCCGTTTTCCACCTGCTGGCGCGCCACCGAGAGCGCGTCGTCGTAGCGGCCTTCGAGGATCATCCGGGCAAAAGCTTTCGAGCCGGTAACGTTGGTGCGCTCGCCGACGTTGACGAAGAGGCTGTCCTTGCCGACGTTGAACGGCTCCAGCCCCGACAGGCGCATCGCCGGTTCCAGCACCGGCGGGACGCGCGGCGCGACGCCCTTGACGGCCTGGGCAATGGCGGCGATGTGGACCGGCGTGGTGCCGCAGCAGCCGCCGACGATATTCAGCAAGCCCGAGCGCGCCCACTCGCCGATGTGCGCCGCCATCTCGTCGCCGCCCATGTCGTATTCGCCGAAGGCGTTCGGCAAGCCGGCGTTGGGATGGGCCGAGACGAACACGTCGGCCTTGTTGGAAAGCTCCTCGACGTATTGGCGCAGCAGGTCGGGGCCGAGCGCACAGTTCAGACCGATCGACAGCGGCCGTGCGTGGCGCACCGAATTCCAGAACGCCTCGCCGGTCTGGCCCGACAGGGTGCGGCCGGAGGCGTCGGTGATGGTGCCGGAGATCATCACCGGCAGCCGCAGCGCGTGGGCCTCGAAATATTCCTCGATCGCAAACAGCGCGGCCTTGGCGTTCAGCGTGTCGAAAATCGTCTCGACCATCAGGATGTCGGCGCCGCCCTTCACCAGGCCGTCGATCGCTTCCAGGTAGGCCACGCGCAACTGGTCGAAGGTCACGTTGCGGAAGCCCGGATCGTTGACGTCCGGCGAGATGGTGGCCGTGCGCGAGGTCGGGCCGAGCACGCCGGCGACGAAGCGCGGCTTGTCCGGATTCTGCGCGGTCGCCTCGTCGGCGGCCTCGCGCGCGAGCCGGGCGGCGGCGAAGTTGAGCTCCGGCACCAGGTACTCCATGTGGTAGTCCGCCATGGAAATCGAGGTGGCGTTGAAGCTGTTGGTCTCCAGGATGTCGGCGCCCGCCGCCAGATACTGGGCGTGGATGTCCTTGATGATGTGCGGCTGCGTCAGGCACAGCAGGTCGTTGTTGCCCTTGAGGTCGTGCGCGAAATCGGCGAAGCGCTCGCCGCGATAATCCGCCTCGCCGAGCTTGTACGACTGGATCATCGTCCCCATCGCGCCGTCGAGGATCAGGATGCGCTGGGCGAGCAGGGAAGGCAGCAGGTCGGTGCGGGACATGGCAGGAATCGGCTGGGCAATCGCGCATTATATCGGGTGGCGCAAGGCTCGCCGGTGGTGCTATGGTGCAGTTATCGAGTCTGCGCGGTGCCTGCCATGAAACATCTCGAACCTGCCGAAGCCCAAGCCTTTTTACAGGCGCGCCCCGAGGCCGTCTTCATCGACTGCCGCTCGGAAATCGAATACCTGTTCGTCGGCCACCCCGTGGGGGCGATCCACATCGCCTGGCAGGACGGTCCGGACTGGGACGTCAACCCCGATTTTCTCGGCCACGTGCGCAAGGCGGCGTCGGTCAACCGCCCGGTGGTGCTGATCTGCCGCTCCGGCCGCCGTTCGGTCGATGCCGGGCGCTATCTCGAAAAATACGGCTTCCCCGAGGTCTACAACGTGCTGCACGGGTTCGAGGGCGACATGGACGAGTTGCGCCACCGCAGCACCAGGAACGGCTGGCGGCATGATGGGTTGCCGTGGGAGCAGACCTGAGTTTGTTTATCCGCGAATACCCGAAGGGCATAAAACACGCGAAGGGCCGCGAAGAAAACCCCTGAGATCGGCCGGATTCAGCCGACCAAGCCTTAACAGGTGAGGAAGCGTTCATGCGAGACATGTCCCCGGTGCGGTTGACCGGCACGATCCTGCAGGGCCCGAACCCTGGGCCGTGGGAGCACCTGTCGTGAGCCTGCCGCTTGCGGCAGGCAAACGCGCGCAGTCGCGCGGGGAAGAAATCGCGAACAGCCTCAGTCACGGATTCGGGCTGATCGCGGCAGTCGTGGCAACCCCGTTCCTGATCCTGCACGCGCTGCGGCAGGGCGATGCGGCATTCATTGTCGGCGCGAGCGTCTTCGCCGCGACCATGGTGCTGCTGTATCTTGCTTCCACCCTGTATCACGCGCTGCCGGCCGGCCGCGCCAAGGGGGTGTTTCGGGTCATCGAGCACTCCGCGATCTTTCTTCTCATCGCGGGGACGTACACCCCGTTCACCCTGGGTGTGCTGCATGGTGCATGGGGCTGGACGATGCTCGGTCTGGTATGGGGTCTTGCCGCGGCCGGGGTGGTGCTGAAGGCATTGAACCGGATGGCCCATCCCGTCCTTTCCACCGGCCTGTATCTGCTCATGGGCTGGCTCATTGTGGTCGCGGCCCAACCCTTGTCCGCCCGCGTGCCCGCATCCGGGCTGCTATGGCTGGTCGCCGGCGGCCTGGCGTACACGCTGGGGGTGATTTTCTATACATTCGATTCGCGCGTGCGGTACGGCCATTTCATCTGGCATCTGTTCGTCATGGCGGGGACCGCCTGCCATTACTTCGCCGTGCTCTGGTATGCGGCCTGAGAAGGCTCCGCGGGTACTCAACGTCTGCGCAGACTGCGCCCGATCTGCCACATCACCCAGCCGCGCTGCAGCCATGTGCCGACGCGCCGCGGACGCAATGCCGCAAGCAGGAGCGCGGCACCCACCATCAGGGCGGGGTGGCTTCTGACGTAGCGAAGCGCCGCGATCCCCCGGTCGGCCAGGGCCAGGCGCGCACGCCAGGGTTCCATGGTATGCGCCAGCGCGGTTCGCTGGGCCGCGGCCTGCGCCACCAGCAGGCGGCGACGTTCGGCCAGCCGGGCCAATTTTTTGTTCATGATCCGGAGGTGAGGTGCTGCCGGTCTCTGGACAATTCAGCCAGGCTCGCTGCGAACAGCCGCGGCCGGGTTCGGGCCTTGTGCAGGGCGAGCCACGCCATCCCGGCGCCGGCGATCAGAAAAAGTCCGGTCAACCCGCCCAGCGCCAGGAGCCGGTGCGACTCCCAGAAGGCGACCACAATCATCAATGCCAGCAGCAGCACGCCCACGCCCAGGCAAAACAGTGCAAGCAGCGCCAGCAGCAGGAATGCGATCAGGTGTTCACGCTCTTCGGCAATGTCCGTGGACAACAACTCGAGACGGGTATGAACAATGCCGATCAGGCTGGCTGACAGCGTTTTCAGGGATTCGAACAATCCCCCTGCCGCAGCGTGAGATTCCTCTGCCATCGCCTGGTTCAGCGCCGCCCGATGAGCAGACCGATCACCACGCCGACACTTGCAGCGATGCCGATGGCCTGCCACGGATGTCCGTGGACATACTCGTCCGTTGCCTTGGCGGCGGCCTTGGTCCTGGCGACCAAGGCCACTTCGGCGTCGGTCATTTTTGCTTTTGCCGCCGCGAGAGACGCTTCCACCTTGGCGCGCATTGCCGACATCGCCTCGCCGCCCTGGCCGGCCGTGGCCTTCAGCAGGGCTTCCGCATCGGCAACCACCACCTTGAAATCGTGGATCAGCTGTTCTTTCGTCACCTCGGCCGGATCGGTTTCAACCGGTAGATTTTTAGTGCTCATGGATTTTTTCCTCTCGTTATTAAAGAACTGCTCACTCGAATGACGCCCCAGACACACTTAACCTTAGTCACTGCTGACGCCATTACAAATGGCCCGCCTGCGCGGGCTTTGTTCAAGCCGCTTAACTTGGGGAGAACTGAAGTGTGGCGGGATGTGTGGCTATCTGCTTCCATGAAACCGCGTCTCAGCCCAGCGTCACCCCCAGCCAGGCGCCGATGAAATACGTCGCCAGTCCCGCCGCGCCGCCGATGCCGAGCATGCGCAAGCCGGAGAGGAGGGCATGGCGGCCGGTGAACAGGCTCATGCTGGCGCCGACGGCGAACAGGCCCAGCGCCGTGAGCGCAATCGAGGCGGCGAGCGTTTCGCCGTGGCCGAACAGGAAGGGCAGCAGCGGCAGCGCCGCGCCGGCGGTGAATGCGGCAAACGATGAGCTTGCCGCCAGCCAGGGCGATCCGAGTTCGTCCGGGTTGAGCCCGAGTTCCTCGCGCGCGAGGGTGTCGAGCGCGCGCTCCGGGTCCTGCATCAGGGTATCGGCCACGCGCCGCGCCTCGGCAGCCTCCATGCCCTTGGCGGCGTAGATCAGCGCCAGTTCGGCGGCTTCTTCGTCCGGATAGGTTTCCAGTTCGTCGCGTTCGAGGCCGATCTGGAATTCGAACATTTCGCGCTGCGAGCGCACCGACACGTACTCGCCCGCCGCCATCGAGAATGCGCCCGCCAGCAGGCCGGCGACGCCGGTCAGCACGATGACCGACGGCTCCGGTGCCGCGCCGGCGACGCCGTAGATCAGCGCGGCATTCGACACCAGACCGTCGTTGACGCCGAACACGCCGGCGCGCAGGGCATTGCCGGCGGCGCCGTTCCGGTGGCGCTTACCGATGTCGTCGCGTTTGAGCGGCACGGGGTGCGGCGCGGCATGCGTGTAGAGCGCCATGCCGCGCACCTTCATCGCCGCCAGCACGCCGCGCATGGCGCGCGGCTTGAAGGTGCGGGTGAGGCGGGCGACGATGCGGGTGCGCAGGTCGGGCCGGAATGCAGCCGGTTCCTCGCCGCCGTTTTGTGTGATGGTTCGTAGCCAGATCCCGGCCTGCTCGTCGGCCGCCTGCGCCAGTTCGTCGAACAGTGCCGCGCGCGGCGTGCCGCGTTCGCAGTCGGCCACCACCCGGTAGAGCCAGGCCGAGCGTTTTTCTTCCTGCCAGGATTCGTATGGGTCGCTCATTTTGTAAAAAATGCTTGAACCACAGAGACACAGAGGCACAGAGAAAAGACACGTTGAGTGCGATGCGCTACGTGACCACCCAATCCAGAGTAAGCAGCGAATCGAATGGGTTTCTCTGTGTCTCTGTGTCTCTGTGGTGAGAGTTCTTTATTCATGCGGCTCCCCGCCGGTATTGGATGGCCTCTGCCAGATGCGCGGACGTAATGGCGTCGCTGCCGGCCAGATCGGCCACGCTGCGCGCCAGCTTGAGCACGCGGTGGTAGGCGCGCGCCGACAGGTTCAAGCGGACAATCGCCTGCTTCAGCAGGGTTTCGCTGGCCGCATCCAGCGCGCAGTGCAGGTCGATTTCCTGCGTGCCGAGCGCGGCATTGGGTTTGCCCTGGCGCGCCATCTGGCGCTCGCGCGCTGCCTGCACGCGAGCGCGGATGGCGGCGCTGGGTTCGCCCACGCCGGCCTGCATCAGTTCGTCCTGCGTCAGCGTCGGCACGCTGATCTAGATGTCGATGCGGTCGAGCAGCGGTCCGGAAATGCGCCCCCGGTAGCGCGCGATCTGGTCCGGCGTGTCGCGGCACGCCTGGGTGGGGTGGCCGAGATAGCCGCAGGGGCAGGGGTTCATCGCTGCCACCAGTTGAAAGCGTGCAGGAAAGTCGGCCTGCCGCGCCGCGCGCGAAATCGTGATGCGGCCGGTCTCCAGCGGCTCGCGCAGCACTTCCAGCACCTGCCGCGAAAACTCCGGCAGCTCGTCGAGGAACAGCACGCCGTGGTGCGCCAGCGAGATTTCGCCCGGCCGCGGATTGCCGCCGCCGCCGACCAGCGCCACCGCGGAGGCGGTGTGATGCGGCGCGCGGAAGGGGCGGCGGCGCCAGTGATCAAAGCGGAAGCCGCCGTTGAGCGATTGCACCGCCGCGGCTTCCAGCGCCTCGTTCTCGTCCATCGCCGGCAGGATGCCGGGAAAGCGCGCGGCGAGCATCGACTTGCCGGTGCCGGGCGGCCCTGCCATCAATACCGAGTGGCCGCCCGACGCGGCCACCTCGAGCGCGCGCTTGGTGGCGGCCTGGCCCTTGACGTCGGCGAAGTCGGGGTAGTCCGGTGCGGCGCAGATCTGGTCCGACACCGGTTCGAGGAGCGTGCCCTGGCCCGCAAGCCACGCGCACACCTCCAGCAGGCTCGTCGCCCCGAGCGTATCGACTCCACTGGCGAGCGCCGCTTCGCTGGCCGACGCTGCGGGCAGCACCAGCAGCCGGCCGGCGCTGCGGGTCGCCAGCGCCATCGCCAGCGCGCCGCGCACCGGGCGCAGTTCGCCGGTCAGCGCCAGTTCGCCGGCGAATTCGGCGTGTTTGAACTTGTCGGATGGGATCTGCCCGGAGGCGGCAAGGATCGCCAGCGCGATCGGAAGGTCGAAGCGCCCGGATTCCTTGGGCAGATCGGCCGGGGCGAGGTTGACCGTGATGCGCCGCGCCGGGAATTCGTAGCGCGCGTTCTGGATCGCCGCGCGCACGCGGTCGCGCGCTTCCTTCACCTCGGTTTCCGGCAGGCCCACCAGCGTAAACGCCGGCAGGCCGTTGGCCAGATGCGCCTCGACCACCACCTCGGGCGCGTCCATGCCGTTCAACGCCCGGCTTTTGACGACGGCGACGGCCACTTAGTCTTCTTCGCGCTGCTGCTTTTCCAGTTCGGCCTGGCGCGCTTCATGCGCGCCCGATTTTTCCAGTTGAAGCAGGCGCGCTTCCAGCTGCGCCAGCTTCTCGCGCGTGCGCGCCAGCACTTCGGTCTGCACGTCGAATTCCTCGCGGCTCACCATGTCGAGCTTGCCGAGCATCGAGGTCACGCCGGCCTTGAGGTTCTGTTCGATGTCCTTCGCCGGCGACTGCTTCAGCACCTCGCCCAGCTTGTTGACCAGATCGTTGATGAAAGCGGGATTGGGGAATTTCGGATTCGGGTTCATGGCGACCTCCAATTCAAGCGGCGAGTGTAGCAAGCACCACGCTGCGGCGCGTAGCACAAAGAGGGTGCATGACGTTTTCATGGTGCACCACGAAAGTGCAGTCTACGCCGGGTTCTGCGGGGGGTTAAATGTAACTACATGTTTTTAAATAAAAAATAATCTGGCACGGCTTGTGCTGAGCGTGTAGTGCGATTTTGCGCGCCTTCACTTTCGGAGACATTTATGAATAAACTCGTACACGCTTTGGTTCTGACCGGTCTGGTGGGCGTGTCCACCGTTGCGATGGCTGCCGAGGAAAGCCCCCACAGCCTGAGCGCCAACGTCGGGCTTTACAGCAACTACGTTTTCCGCGGCATCTCCCAGACCGGCGGCGACCCCGCGATTCAGGGCGGCCTGGACTACACGCACAGCAGCGGCTTTTACCTCGGCACCTGGGCTTCCAACGTGGGCTGGCTTGAAGACTACCAGGGGTATACCAAGGGCAACATGGAGATCGACGTCTACGGCGGTTTCCGCGGTGGTCTCGGCAAGACCGGCCTGACTTTCGACGTGGGCGCGATCCAGTACATCTATCCGGGAGACAATCCGGGCGTCACCAAAGCGGATACCACCGAGGTGTATGGCGCGCTCGGCTGGAAATGGTTCACGGTCAAGTATTCCTACTACGTCAGTGATGAAGTCTTCGGCTTCGCCGATGCCGACGGTTCCGACTATCTGGATATTTCCGCGAGCGTGCCGATCGGCGAAACCGGCCTGACCGCGGGTGCGCACTGGGGAACGTTCAAGTTCGAGAACAACGGCGCCCAGGATTACGACGACTGGAAAGTCAGCCTGGCCTACGACATGGGCAAGCTCAGCAACGTCACGTCTGGCGTGACCGTTGGCGTGATGTACACCGACACCGATGCCGACCGCACCAAGTGGACTGACCTCAATGGTGAATTTCTTGGCAAAGATACGACCACCGTATGGATTTCCAAGGCTTTTTAACTAGTTGACCCAACCGGAGCGGTGCAAGCGCCCGCTCCATTTCCCCTTGTCCAAAATCTGGGAGACGACATGAAATTCGTAACGGCAATCATCAAGCCGTTCAAGCTGGACGAAGTGCGCGAGGCGTTGTCCGCCATCGGCGTCACCGGCCTGACGGTTACGGAAGTGAAGGGGTTTGGGCGGCAGAAGGGCCATACCGAGCTGTATCGCGGCGCGGAATACGTGGTCGATTTCCTG
>JAJYXA010000430.1 GCA_021791235.1 Pseudomonadota bacterium | reverse complement strand
GGCTTGCCCAGATTGCTTTGCCTCGCTCATCGTTCGCCTCCTTCGCCAAAAGGACAAACGCTGACATATTCGGCTCAGCTACGGTAGTACGGGGATTTGGGGACGCTTACCTTGCCGGAACGCGTACTCGGTGCCGTAGGCGCTATCGGCGAGCACCGCTTGGACTCCGACAGCCATGCCTTGCTCGCAGGCCCAGGCGAGTTGCTCCAGAGCAATCTGCGGCTTGGTGGCGAAGCACACTTCTGCCGGCACCTTGGCAGCCTTGCGCCGCGGCGCATCCTTCACCCATTCCTGCGGCAAATACAACCGGTAAGCCAGCGGCAAACTCATCAGCGCGTTGGCCTTCGATACGCTCACCGCCACCTGGCAGTTATCGGTCTTGCCCAACATGCCGCAGTACTGCCGCGCAACACCAACCGAATCGCGCCCTTGCTTGGGGTGTCCGGTGTCATCGACCACCAAGACCCATCCCTTGCGCCCAGTCTCAGGTACACGCTTCATCACGTAGTCATGAATGCTGCGCAACATTGCTTTATCCGACCACATCGAGTTGCCCACAAAGTGCAGCAGCGATTGGTGTTTGGCGCTCACCGCTTGCGGCCCTATGTGCGCGGCAATCGGCTCCACGCTCTTTCGCTTGAGCGGCAACATCAGTCCGGTGCAGTATTCGCGCATCGGCACGTCACGATCGGCATGTCCCAGCACTTCGCACAGTCTCGACAGGTAAGCATCAAATCGTTTCATCATCCGCATGGCAGCACCTCATCTATAACTTGAGATGCCCGCCATAATGCCATGTTTCTATTAATGACGCAGTAAGACTAAGGAATCTCTGCAAAACCGGTCGGCGCCATCGGCGGGTGTCGCGTTACAGACGTGAATTTGCGGCAAAAATGCTGCGCGCGATCATGTTCAGTTGGGCCTGGGAGGTTCCGCCGCCGATCTGGAACATGCGCACGTCGCGCAGCATGCGCTCCAGCGGCAGGTCGCGCGAGTAGCCGGCGGCGCCGAACATCTGCAGCGACTCGCTCACGACCTCGAACGCCGCGTGTCCGGTGTAGGCTTTGGCGATCGAGGCTTCCTTCATCTGCGGCAGCATCACGTTGTTCGCGAGCCGACGCGCATTGCAGGCCGCGCGGTATATGAGCAGGCGCGCGGCTTCGAGCTTGATTTCGCCCTCGGCCATCATCCAGTCCAATCCCTGGAAATCCTTGAGTTTCTGCCCGAAGGCCTCGCGCTGCCCCATGTACTCGAGCGCCAGGTCGTGTGCACCCTGCGCCAGGCCGAGCGCGACGGAAGATGCGCCTATGCGCTGAGCGTTATAGCCGTTCATGAGCTTCTTGAATCCGACCTTGACGTCGCAAACGACCAGATTGGCTGCCGGCACCGCGCAGTCCTCAAATACGAGTTCGGCCTCGGGAATCCCGCGCAGGCCCATCGCGTCCTCGACCCGTCCGATGGAGAAACCCGACGTGCCCAGATCGACCAGGATGCCGCCTATGCCCTGGTCCGCTCCCTTGCTGTCGATGATGCGGGCGAAAATCAGGTTGGTCCTCGAAACGCCGCCGCCCGTGATCCAGTGCTTGCGCCCGTTCAGCACATAGCTGCCGGCGCGCTCGCGCGCGGTGGTTTTGAGCGCGGTCAGATCGGTGCCGGCGCCGGGCTCGGTCATGCCTATGGCCGGCTTGTCGCCGTCCTCGAGCACGCGCCCCGCGATTTCGCGCTGCTGCGCCTCGCTGCCGTAGGCCATGATGCAGCCGAGCGCGCCCATATTGGTTTCGACCACGATGCGCGCAGTCACGCCGCAATATTTCGCGATTCTCTCGATCGCCAGCACCACGTCGATCAGCGGCCGCTCGGGTCCGCCAAACTTCTTCGGTATGGTCATGCCCAGCAGTCCGGCGCGGCGCAGCGCCTCTACGTTCTCATGCGGGTATGCGTGCTCGCGGTCCCAGCGCGCCGCCTTCGGCGCGAACTGCTCGCGCCCCATGCGCTCGGCCAGGTCAGCCAACATTTTCTGTGCTTCGTCGAGTTGAAAATCCATGTATTTACCAGCTATTTCTGTTTGCGGAGATTGAATTGCGAATGATGTGCCTGCGGCAGATGTTCGGCGGTAGAGTTTACGCTCGCTTATATTGCAACAAACCGCCCGCGATCTTTGGTGGATGCGCGCGGATGGCCTCTTCGACCGGATCGGTACCCCAGCCCGGACGGTCGGGAACAACAAGATGACCATCCTTATACTCCGGCGCATGCGTGAACAGTTCGTCCTCCCAAGGCAGGCGGTCAATATCGGTCTCCATGATCCGCAAATTGGGAACGGCAGCCGCCAAATGCGAATTCATCATCGTGCACAAATCGCCGTAGAAATTATGTGGGGCCATGTTCACGTCATGCGCGTCCAGTACGGCCGCGATTTTCATTGATTGCCATACGCCATTCCACACTGCGTCGACGATCGCAACGTCCATTGCCTGTTCAGTTATGTAAGGCATAAATTCACGAATACCGAACAACGTTTCACAGGAACTGATCGGGTGGGGGCTGTGAGATCTCACATACGCCAGCGCTTTGGGCTGATAGCTATCTATCTCGACCCAAAAGATATCCAGGTCTGCGATGGCCCTTAGGATCTTCAGGAAACCTTCCGGCTTCGCATTGAAGTTGAGGTCGATCAGTATGTCCATGTCGGGACCGGCGCCATCGCGCAAGGCTTCCAAGTGCGCCCGGACATTACGTATAACCTTACGATCGACGTTCAGCTCAGGATAGAATGGCACGGCAAAACCAGGACGCCAGGCATACGCCGGCCCTTCATCGTGTATAAATATGTTTGTCTTGAGCGCGGTAAGACCCCTCTCCCGCGCCTCGGCGCCCGTGCGCTTTACGCCATCCAGATCGGTCACCGCAGGTGGAAAATATTTCGAATGATTGATACGCCAAGTCGGGCAATGCGACCAATAGACCCGCACACGGTCCCGGACCTTACCGCCGAGCAGTTGATAGCAGGGCACATTTAGTGCCTTTGCCTTGGCGTCCAGAAGCGCGTTCTCGATCGCGCCGATACTCTCGGCGATCACGCTGCCCGCGGCAGGTCGCGTGAGACAGGCGGCTTCGGCGAAGAAGCGCTCATGCTCCATGACCGATTTACCGATCAGGCGATTGCCGAGCTGGCTGATGATGGTTGCAACGCCCGGCGACCCGAATCCTTCATCGAACTCGCTCCACCCGACGATGTCGGTATCGGTCGTCAATTTAAGAAAGTAATAGTTGCGCCAGCCAGCGTCGCAAATCAGAGTCTCCAGCGCGGTGACCTTCATCGTTCTCTCCTTCGCTTTAATGGATATAACCCAAATCGATCGCGACCCGGCCGGGGGCGCATTTTGGAGATGCCGTAATCAATTTCCTTCGCGGCGCCCGGAACGCTACCGCCCCTGATAGCGCGGCGCTCGCTTGCTTACGAAACTGTCCATGCCCTCCTTGCGGTCGGCGCTATTCATCACGGCCTCGACCTCGCGCATGGCATGGCTGGCGTACTCCATCGGACTCTTTGGAATAACCTGGCCCACAAAGTTCTTGAACATAGCAAGCACCATCGGTGCGTTTTGCGCGAGCCGCCGCGCATACTCCTGCGCCGCTTCGAGGTGCTTGCCTTGCGGCACGATTTTATTGACAAAGCCCACTTGGTAGGCGCGTTCCGCGCTCACTTCGTCCCCGAGCAAGATCATTTCCATGGCTACCTTGTGCGGGATGCGCGCCACCAAGGACGCAATCAGACCGCCAGCAAAGCCCAGTTTCGCTTCGGGATACGAAAAGCGCGCGTTTTCCGAAGCCACGCAGAGATCGCACATCTGCACCAGCGTGAGACCGCCGCCCACGCACCACCCGCCGACCGCGGCAATGATTGGCTTATTTACGCAAATATCGAATCCGGGCACGAAGCGCCGGTACTCCGGCACAGCTTCGTACTGAAGGTCTTTGCCGACCGAAAACGACTTGTCGCCCGCACCGGTCAGGATCGCGACGAGATCATCGCTTTCGTTCAGACGGCGCCAGGCCGCGGCCAATCCGGTCTCGACCTCGGCGTTGATGGCGTTGAGTCGTTTCGGTCGATTTATCGTGATGGTTGCAATGCGATCGCGTGACTCGTAGATAACGGCATCGTTCATCTTTCACCTTTCACTTGGTTTTCCCAATCGGCATCCGCTGCGGCGTAGCGCGGCAGTTGACTTTTCAGCACCTTGCCGTTTGCAGCAAGTGGCAGTGCCGGCATGATTACAATATGGCTGGGCCGCTTATACGGCGAAAGCGCTTGAGCCGCATATTGCGCCAATTGCCCGGCATCGACGGTCGAATTCCTTGCGAGTTCGACATAGGCGATGACTTCTTCGTTGCCCGGCACCGACCGGACGACCACGGCCGCATGCAACACCGCCGGATGCGCATTCAATACCGCTTCTACCTCTAGTGGATAGACTTTGAAACCCGACCGAATAATTATGTCCTTGGTTCTTCCCACGACAAATACACGGCCATCCGGCCCGATGCGCGCCAGATCCTGCGTATTAAACCAACCTGCCTGGTCGATCGCCGACGCGGTCTGCTCGCGGTCGCGAAAATAGCCGTGCATCAGATTCGGACCGCGCATCCACAACTCGCCGATTTCACCGGCGGCTACGAGCTGCCCGTTCGCGTCGCGCACGACTACTTCGACCCCCGGCAGCGGGCGGCCGACGGAATCGTCTGCGTTTACGTCTTCGAAACGGGTCCAGCAAATCGATGCCGCTTCGGTCAAGCCGTAGCCATTTTGCAGGGTGCGGCCGAATAAGTGCTCGGCTTCGCGTTTGACCGAGGGGTCGATGGGTGCGCCACCTGAGCCGATGAACCGGATATCGGGGAAGTGGATACTACCTCGCGCTTTGCAATATTCGGCGATCTTGGCAAACATCGCGGGAGCTCCTTGCAGCGCCGTGATACGCTGCTCAAGCAGCGTGGCGACGCATTCCTGCACCGAAAACCGAGGAGCCAGATAGAGAGAGGCGCCCGCATGCAGAGCCCCAAGAAACACCGACGCATGCCCCATGACATGCGTAATCGGAAGCACGCCGTAAACGCGGTCGTGCGGCGTCATGTGCCGCAGTACCGGCATCATTCCAGCGATAAAGCACAGGTTGCCGTGAGTGAGCATCACACCTTTAGGCTGCCCGGTTGTCCCAGTCGTGTAAATGATCGCGGCCACCTGTTCCGGAGTCGACTCTATCTCTGTACAACTCGCGGCTGAGGCAGGCGCGGCGACGCCGAAAGTACCCAGAGCTCGCGTGTGCTGCTGTTGCGCGTCCAGCGCCGACACATGGCGTAGAGCGTCCGGCGAATTCGCGAGGACGACGAAAATCCGCTTCGGCAGACTATGGGCAACGATCGCTTTGATTTCTGCCGGAACGCCCCGCGCATTTTCCAGCACCGCACATGCGCCCAACCGGCTTGCCGCTAGCAGCAGCACTGCAAGCGCGACGCTGTTTTCGCCGATGACCATCAGGCGGGAACCGGACTCTATGCCCTGCGCTTGCAGTGTCGCTACCGTCTCATGAATGGCTAGGGCCAGCTCGCCATACGACAGGGCAGCGCCTTCGTCGCGCAGTGCCGGCGCGTCCGGCTGCCGTTCGGCCCACGCCAACACACGCGACACGGTGCGCTCGATGACGTTGACTCCTAGGGATGCTCGTACCGCGCCCGTGGCCGCAAACGCGTCAGGCGCAACGGGCTGGGTCGACACGCGGGGTACGTTTCGCATTACGAAGCCAGCTCATTGCGTTTAATTCGACACAATCCCACATAGTCCAGGTTGCGTCTGTGTGGCTCAATCGAGATTAATATTCATCGGCTTGAGCGCCTTTTCCCACCGTATCATTTCCGCATTGACGTAGTCGCCGAACTCCTTTGGCGAACTACCGACCGGGGTTGCGCCCAGCGATTCAAGGCGTTTTTCCACCTCTGGTATCTTCAGTATGCTGGCTATCTCGGCGCTTATTTTGTTCACTATTTCTCGCGGAGTGCCCGTGGGCGCAAATACGCCATACCAGGAAGTAACATCGAATCCGGGCAGCGTTTCCGCAATAGTCGGCAGATCCGGCGCCAACGGTGTGCGCACCGCGGTCGTGACAGCAATTCCCTTTAGGCGTTTGTCTTTAATGTAGGGTAGGGCTTCATTTGCAATGACCATGGTAGCCTGCCCTCCCATGACGTCCTGCATCGCCGGCACCCCACCTTTGTAGGCCACGGTTACCATGTTCACGCCTGCCATTGTTCTGAGCAGTTCACACGACAGATAAGGACTCGTTCCCACACCTGAGCTCGCGCAACTGATCTTGTCTGGAGTCGCCTTTGCCATTGCGATAATGTCGCTTACCGATTGGGCCTTGACACTATTATTCACCGCAAGGTAATTCGGCACCGCTACAAGCTGGGAAACCGGCATCAAATCTTTCGATATATCGTACAGCGGCTTCTTGTAGAAAAAGTTGTTCAGCACATTGGCAATGCTGCCCATGAGGAAGGTGTATCCGTCTGGCTTGGCCCGCGCAACAACTTGCGAGCCGATCATGCTGCCGGCCCCCGGTTTGTTTTCCACGATTACCGGTTGCCCCAGGCTGATCGACAGCTTTTGTCCGACTAACCTCGCCAATATGTCTGTGTTCCCTCCTGGCGGAAATGGCACTACGATGACAATTGGCTTATCCGGCCATGCAGCCAGTGCGCTAAACGATGTCCCGAGCAAAAGCACTGCGAATAATAGCTGCGAAACGCACCTTGATAATTTACGCATGTCTGTGCCTCCTTTGATTAAGTGTCGTGCTGCATTATTTTTGCGCTAAACAGCAGCGCCTGCCTCAAAATGCTTACGTATTACGTAATCGGTACAGAAACGCGAAACGTTTCGTTTATGCACCCTGTTCTCAACGCATCTAATGCTTCGGTGCGAGTTATCCCGTCAGAGATTGGGGTCGACAATCACGCGGCCCTTGATTCTCCCTTCAAGCAATAAACTTGCCGTTGGGATCGCCTGTTCCAAGGACACCTGGCTCACAATGGCGTCAATGATCTTTGTGTCAATTTCCTGCGCGAGAGATCCCCAGGCAGCAAGCCTTTTCGCCAGAGGCGCATTCACGCTGTCTATGCCCGCGAGCGTGACGCCGCGCAGAATAAAGGGAGCTACAGTCGCGGGAAAATCCATACCCTGGGCTAAGCCACAGGCGGCGACCACACCCCCGTATTTCGTCGCAGCGCAGATGTTGGCGAGGGTGTAACTGCCAACGCTGTCGATCGCGCCTACCCAGCGCTCCTTCTGCAATGGCTTGCCCTTGTCCGCCAGGCTTTGGCGGTCAATCACCTCTGCCGCGCCCAGACCCTGTAATCGCGTTGTCTCTTCCAATCGGCCGGTTGATGCAATGACGTGATAACCACGTTTGGCGAGAATTGCGATCGCAAAGCTGCCGACACCGCCATTCGCACCGGTTACTAGGATATCGCCCGAGTTTGGCAGTATGCCGGCGCGTTCCAGTGCCTGTACCGACAGCATCGCCGTATATCCGGCAGTGCCGATCGCCATCGCGTCACGCGCGCTCAAGCCCTTGGGCAGCGGAATCAAAAACTCTCCCGGCACCCTGGCTTTCTGCGCCAGGCCGCCCCAGCGGTTCTCACCTACGCCCCAGCCATTCAGTACGACCTTGTCCCCGACGCCGAACCGTGAGTTTGTACTGACCTCCACCGTCCCGGAGAAGTCGATCCCAGGCACCATCGGCCAAGTTCGCACTACCGGACTTTTTCCGGTAATCGCCAACCCGTCCTTGTAGTTAAGTGTGGAATATTCCACGGCAACCGTGACATCGCCCTCGGGCAACTGCGCTTCGTCCAGCTGCGCAATGCGCGCCTTGGTCTGTGTTCCTTCTTGTTCTAACAGTATGGCTTTGAACATAACTCTTTCTCAAAAAATGGAGTGGCGGTCTAGTGTCCTGAGTCTGAAGTTCGTTTACAAAAGCGTGCGATGCTGGCAAGGATTTCGTCGGCGTGCTTGGTCCATTTGAATGGCCGAGGGTTCTCATTGTAGATGTTGAGGTAATCGCGAATAGCGGTCTCCAAGGCGATGGTGCTGCGGTGTGAGCCGCGCCTGATCTGCTTTTCAGTAATGAGTGCGAACCAGCGCTCAACTTGGTTTATCCATGACGTTGAGGTCGGAGTGAAATGCACATGAAAGCGGGGGTGTCTGGCGAACCAAGCGCGCACCGTAGGGGTTTTGTGAGTACCATAATTGTCCATGATCAGATGGATGTCCAATTTGGCGGGAGTCTCGTGTTCCAGGGTGGCCAGAAACTTCAGAAACTCCGAGCTTCGGTGGCGCCGATGAATCTCGCCGATGACTGTGCCGGTGGCAACGTCCAGTGCGGCAAACAGCGTCGTCGTGCCATGGCGAAGGTAATCATGGGTGCGTCGTTCCGGCAGTCCGGGTGCCAAGGGAAGCATCGGCTGGGTGCGATCAAGAGCTTGAATCTGGCTCTTCTCATCCACGCACAGCACCATCGCTTTCATCGGCGGATCAAGGTACAGGCCCACGATGTCGCGTACCTTATCGATAAACAACGGATCGGTGGACAGCTTGAAGGTTTCGGTGCGGTGTGGCTGCAGCCCGAAGGTGCGCCAGATCCGGCTAACGGTGCTTTGCGACACCTTGCACTTGGTCGCCATCGATCGGGTGCTCCAGTGCGTGGCGTCGCGCGGAAGCTGATTGAGCGTTGTGGCAATCAGACGCTCGATCTGCTCGTCACCTACCTTACGCGGGGCGCCCGGTCTGGGCTCATCCAAAAGGCCATCGAGCCGGCGGGCGATGAACCGGTTGCGCCATTTGCCAACGGTCTGCGGGGTCACGCGAAGATCCCGTGCCACTTCGCCATTGTTCAGCCCTTTAGCCCCGGCCAGAATGATGCGCGCCCGCATCGCCAGCGCTTGCGAGGTCTTGCCCCGTCGCATCCATTCGACCAAACGATTATTCTCCTGAACGCTCAATTTCAACTCCGGCATCCGTCGGCCTCGGCTCATGTTCTTCCCCTCGCTGATCACCTTATCGTGAGACAGCAAGGGATGCACTTAGTTCAACGAACTTATGACTCAGTACACTAGGATGGGTCAAAACAATCAGCAGAGCACTTTCTTGAAGAATAACTCGGCAAAAAGCCGCATCGGCGCGACCGATCGGGTCAACTTTGCGCGCAAGATCGCACCTTCCCATCCGATCCAAAAAAATTTGGCAAGCGCATCAGGATTGGCTTCGGAGTCAAGATCACCTGCGACGATCGCTTCGCGCAGGCATGCTGCGGTGCGCTGTTCCCACGAAAGCAGCACCGCTTCGAGTCGGCCACGAAAGCTGTCATTCAATCCGCCAAGTTCCTGTCCGAGATTGCCGACCAGACAGCCGCGCTGAAAATCAAACTTGGCCATACCCCTCTGCGCTTCTTTGACGAAGCCGGCAAGGCGCTCCAAGGGAGGGCGTGAGCTATCGCTTAACAGACGGTCCAGCTTGCGCTGGAAGTACGCAGCGTAGTTATCGATTACCGCTTCGCCGAATTCATGTTTGCTTGAGAAGAAATGGTAAAAAGAACCCTTGGGCGCGCCGACACGTTGCAGAAGCTCGTTAATCCCGCTTACCTGGAAGCCTCTTTGCGTGCACAGCTCAGTGCCGCATCGGATCAGTGCGGTGCGCGTATCGAGCCGATGGGCTGCTCGCGCTTTGTGGGTTCGCCTCTTCTTCGGCGACTCAGGGGAAATATTCAATATGAGAGCCACCAATTCATATTAGACCGGTCTGTTCGAAATGTACACGCTTTTTTAGACGTGCGCTGCCGCCACGGGCGCCGACGGCGGCCGAATCCGGGGTGCCACGTCTCGAAGCCGCCGGTGCGCAGGATTTATTCACCCCCGCCGGAACACCACGCGAGATAGTCAGAAAGCTGAACGCCGAGGTTGCCGAGATCACCAAGCAGCGCGACATGCAGGAGCGCTGGACGCAAATACCGCTCTCCCTGCGCGACAACAAGGCGAAGCAGTTCGCGGCTTGGCTTGCGGATCAGTTGGTGCGATGGGGCAAGGTGATCCCCGAGGCCGATATCAAGATGAGGTGACCAGTTGCGGCAATGCGCCGCACGTCAAACGAACTGGTTTTTCAGCGCTGTTTCGCCGCGCCACATCCGGTCGAGGTTTTCCATCAACAGGTCGAGCACGTTGTCCTCGTAGCAACGCGTCTCGCCGGCAGTGTGTGGCGTGATCAGTAAGTTCGGCACGCTCCACAGCCCCGACGTCGGGGGCAGTGGTTCCTCCCATGCGCAATCCAGCGCGGCGCCGGCGATCCGTTTCGCCTGCAGCGCCTCAACGAGCGCAGGTTCGTTGACCACCTTACCGCGCGCGACGTTGATGAGATAGGCGGAGGGCTTCATCGCCGCGAGCGCCTTCGCATCGATCAGGTTTTCCGTCTGCGGCGTCAGCGGACAGGTGAGCGCGACAAAATCTGCCTCGGGCAGCACACGCAGCAAATCGTTCTGCCCCACAACCTTGTGTGCAGCGCCGGTGCCCTTTGAGATATCGCGCTTGGTGGCAATCACGCGCATGTCGAAAGCCTTGGCAAGTGTGGCGAGTCGCGAGCCGATGCGTCCCATGCCGACAATCAGCAGCGTCTTGCCACCGAGTTCGAGCTCGCGTTTCGAAATATCCCCGATTATGCCGCGCCACTTCTTCGCAGCCTGGTTGTCTCGCGCCCCCGCAATCTGCCGCGCCATGGCGAGGATCATAGCGATGGCATGTTCGGCCACCGCTCGCTCATTCGCCCCCTGCGCACTGGCAACGCGTATGCCGGCCGCAGCGAGCATATCGCGCGAGTACTGGTCTGTACCGGCGCTGATCGACTGGATGAAGGCTAGCCTGGACGCCTGCGCGATAAATTCGTTGCGCCAGAAGCGGGAGCACAACAGCACGTCGACTTCGGCAAGGCGTGCTTTCAGTTCGTCCAGACTGCGCACCTCGAACCAGTCAATGCCAGTGTTCCGCAGCGCGAAACGCTCGCCCATCCGATAGGCGACGTGTGCGAAGCAAATAGTCAGCTTATCTTTGGCCGGGAGGAGACGCACGCTCATGAGTTCGCTTTCGATTTGATTGATTTTGGCTCCGGAATGTAAAGACTAGGCGCATGATTGTCAACACGAGTTGGCGAAGCGATCGTTCACAATTTTGGAAACCAGACCCCCGCGCTTACTGTGATAGCCCCGCCGACGCTTGAATATCTCAGCGCATTCCGCGACCTACCCGACTGGACGCGCCAAGCTCAGCATTAGGGCCGCAGATCTACTTCGCGACCCAGCCCGCTTTTCCCCCCGCTCCGAACGCGAGCTGCAACTCCCGCTGGGTGGCGCCGGTCGCGAAGAACGCGCGCATGATGAGGTCGAGTGAGACGGAAGGATCGCCCGCCTCGATCTTGGCTACCCGCGACTGACTAGAGCCCATTTTTCTGGCTAGATCGAGTTGCGACAGGCCCCGCTTCTGGCGGGATGCCTTGATGGCGTCCGTCAGCATGAGCTTGAGTTCCGCAAGCATGACTTCTTCTTCGCTCAGGTGCAGAAAATCCCTGGCGCTACCGGCTTTCCAGCCGGCAGCTTTCAGTCGCTTGAGTTTTGCCGTGCTCAAAGTCGTGTCTCGATCTTGGTCAAACGTATTCTAATTGACTGCGTCCGCGCCGCTCAACGATGCTGCGGCACCCATCCTTGAATGTACTACCAGGAGTCAGCTCATGGATATTTCATTTCGCACGCTGGCCGTCCTCTCGTTTACCCTCACCAGAGCCTTTGCCTTCGCCCAAGCCTCCCATACCATCCTGCTCAACGGCAAGATAGTCGACGCTGATGGGGCCGGCGGCCTTGAGACTCGAGTGCCTATCCCTGAGTGGTAACGACTGTGTTACCAAAAGCCATGCCGATAGTCCGTCTTCAGGAATATCTTGAAACCGGCGGAAATTCGCCCTGCGGCCGCTGGTTCGATAAGCTCAACGCGCAAGCGGCGGCAAAGGTTGCGACAGCACTATATCGCCTCGGCGAGGGAAATGTTTCCAACGTAAAGAGCCTAGGATGGCACTCACACGCGATTTCAAACAAACCATGCTTGCGCGCGCGCAGCGCGATCCCAAGTTCCGGCAAGCAATGTTTACCGAGGCGATCAACGCCTATCTTGCCGGCGACACGCTGACTGGCAAAGCGATGCTGCGTGATCTGGTGAACGCTACGATCGGCTTCGAAGGTTTGGCCGCGGAAGTGAACAGGCCGAGCAAAAGCCTGCACCGCATGCTCGCTCCGCACGGCAATCCGAACACGGAGAATTTTGTCGACATCGTGAGCGCGCTGCAAAAGAAGACGAAAGTCAGACTGAGCGTGACTGCACGCGCTTCCTGAACTGTGCTGTGCTGAAGCGACTGACTGGATCGGGCCCGGCGCTCAGTTCTCGCCGAACAGTTCGTTCGACTCCATGCCCACGCGCACGAACGTGGTGCGCTTGGTCATTTCCTTCAGCGTGCGCGCCCCGACGTAGGTGCAGGCGGAGCGCAGGCCGCCGAGGATTTCCTGCACGGTTTCGGCCACCGGGCCGCGGTAGGGCACCAGCACTTCCTTGCCCTCGGAGGCGCGGTAGTGCGCGACGCCGCCCGCATACTTTTCCATCGCGGTGCGCGAACTCATGCCGTAGAAGCGCTTGAAGCGCGCGCCGTCCTGTTCGACGACCTCGCCTGCGCACTCGTCGTGGCCGGCGAGCATGCCGCCCAGCATGACGAAGTCGGCGCCGCCGCCGAAAGCCTTGGCGACGTCGCCGGGCGAAGTGCAGCCGCTGTCGGCGCAGATGCGCCCGCCCAGGCCGTGCGCGGCGTCGGCGCATTCGATCACCGCGGACAGCTGCGGATAGCCGACGCCGGTCATGGTGCGCGTGGTGCAGACCGAGCCGGGGCCGATGCCGACCTTGACGATGTCGACACCGG
>JAJYXA010000253.1 GCA_021791235.1 Pseudomonadota bacterium | reverse complement strand
CACTTTTTCTATTGGTGCAATAACACTCGCATTACCACTAATTGTAGTGGTGCTTGTTTTGCTGTTCTTAACCGAAAACCATTCAATGATGCGTGCGGGCACCTATATTCTTGAGAAGATTGAGCCGAATGTCGAAGGTGTAACGGGGTGGGAGACGTGGCTTAACGCCGCTAACGGTAATGCAGGTAAGCGAACTGTAGATAAGCTGCTAATTTTTGCATTTTCAGTTCTTGCCGCCAGCTACTTTATGGTGTCTGTCGTTCTTGCGGCGCGTTATGCCCTCCTGGAATTTGGTCATCAGGGCCAATATTTGATAGGTGGTGCGTACATTGTTGTTGGGTTGGTACTCGTATTTGTTTTGTATTCCCACGCACAGACTGACACAAAATCCACCAGCAATGAACAATAGGGAACATGGGCTAACCCGGGTTTTCCGGACACTTTTAAATGGCGACAATAGCCAAGGAGGTGTCAGATGGAAAGACCCAAGAAGAACCCCCAGCGTGTGAAAGGCAATCAAAGGGGCCAGGGTCGAATTGTTTTTCGCTCGGATGCACCGCTACAAATTTTCGATCCCGCCCCTCTGCTCACGCAACCACAACACATGCCGTTTTCCCGGCCGCTACAATCTGGTTGCGTCCGCAGCGTTTGGCTTCGTATAGCGCGATGTCGGATGTGCGGATCAGCTCGGCAGGCGAGGAGACGGAAGCAAGCTCGGACGAGGACACGCCGAAACTCAGGGTGACATGGCTGGCCACGGGCGAGGCTTCGTGGGGAAGATTCAAGGCCAGGATACGCTCGCGCATCTGCTCGGCTACGGATATCGCGCCGCTCAAATCAGTCTGCGGCAACAGGAACGCAAACTCTTCGCCGCCGATTCGGGCCACCACATCGCCAGGACGGGACAGCGTGTGGTGCATGGCCTGCGCAACTTCCACCAGGCACAGGTCGCCGGCCGGGTGCCCATAGTGGTCGTTGTATCCCTTGAAGTGATCGATATCGGCCATGATGAGTGAAAACGGCGCATTGTCGCGTTTCGCTCTTGCCCACTCCTTGCTGAGTTCTTCCTCGAACAGCCGTCTGTTCGGGATACCGGTGAGACTGTCCAGGCGGACCAGATATTCCAGCGCCTGCTCCACCTCGATTGATGAGAACAGCTCGCGGCGCAGTTTTTCAGAGTCGCGAAACAGGCGGTGGACCTGGGCGGACGTGGCGAGCATGGCGAGACCGAAGATGACCATCATCAGGCCCATGATGAGATGGATGCGATCGCCCACCCACATCATTCGTATGCTGATGGGTACCACGACCGGAATGGCGAAGCACCAATAGGCGTGGCTCACGGACGACAGCAGCGGAACGGCTCCGGCCATCATTCCCCCCAGTACAAAAGCGAGAACGACCTGGTGCGGGAAGGAGCTGGGATGAAACAGGAGAATTCCGGACAGCCCCCACACCATCCCGGCAGCGCATGCGCCTGCCAGGAAATACCTCGTCCAGACAGCAAGATCCGACTCGCTCCTGGGGGAGGCGTTACTAAACGCCTGCAAGGTGAGGAATCGAGCCCCCGTGACGGCGATGAGCAAGCCTGACCAGATTAGCAGGACGGGCGTGGGCACGGCGTTCCACAGAACCGCGGCAAGAATGAATCCGTTTGCCAGGTTGACGATCAGCGATATGGGGAGCTGGCGAAAGCTCTGCGCAATCTGCGGCACAGGGATGCCCGGACCCTGGGAATCTGAAGATTGTCGGACAGCGTTATCCAAGGGCGAGCTCCCTTGACGAGGTTTCCGGACGCATTTCGCCTGCGCACCAGCGTCTATCAATATAGGCCAAGCTGCGCGGATTAGGGTTCGGGCATACGCAGGAGCTGCAAGGTCTGGGCGGTTGGAGGACGACGGCGGAACAATTGGGGACGGACTGAGCTGATCCGGGTTTCTCGGACAGCTTAATCAAGCACCCTGCCATTCACGCTCCCCCTCAAATAATCAGAGTCTGTTCTTGGTGACATGAGCCGGGGTACACTTTCTTCTCTTCGGCCTTTTGGTCAATCTGGGTAGGCGCCAACCATGTCCCAGCAGCATCCTATCATTGCGGTCACCGGCTCGTCCGGTGCTGGCCTCTCGACGATACGCCACGCGTTCAAGTTCATTTTCGAACGCCTTAACATCAAACCCGCGATCGTTCATGGCGACGGTTTCCGGCGCTATACCGACCGGCAGTTCGCCGCCTTGCTCGAGGAAGCGCGGAGCAGCGGCCGCAACATTTCCTGGTTCGGGCCCGAGTGCAATCATTTCCCGGAACTGGAATCGTTTTTCCGGACCTATGGCGAATGCGGCAGCGGCGTGGTTCGCCAGTATGCGCACACGGCCGGGCACGGCGAGGAATTGGGCGTGCAAGCGGGCGAGTTCACACCCTGGGCGCCACTGCAGCCGGGCAGCGATCTCCTGTTCTACGAGGGGCAGCATGGCGGCCTGATGGCCAACACCTGGACGCGCCGCAAGGTCGACTCGCGCCACTTTCCGCCGGAAATCGACCGTCGCGCGGGGCGCCCGGGCATCGACGTGGCCCAGCATGTCGACCTGCTGATCGGCGTGGTGCCGGCCATCAACCTGGAGTGGATACAGAAGATCCACCGCGACTGCAAAATGGGCACGTGCACGCCCGAAGAATCGGTGGAAACCATCCTGCGCCGCATGGACGACTACATCCACTACATCGTTCCCCAATTCGGCCTGACCGATATCAATATCCAGCGCATCCCGCTGGTGGATACCTCCGACCCGTTCACTGCGCGCGACGTGCCGCTGCCCGACGAATCGCTGTGCGTCATCCACTTCCGCGACCGCGAGCGCCATGATTTCCTCGACTTGCTCAAGCGCATTCCCCACGCCTACATGTCGCGTCCGACCACGATGGTGATTCCGAGCAAAAGCTTGCGCCTGGCCCTGGGGGTGATTTGCGGTCCGATCCTGACCCGGTTCATGGAGGCGCGCAGCGCCGTAACGGCGCAATCAAAGGGGCCAGGCTCGAATTAATTTCAGGGGGCAAATGGGGTCCAGTTCAGACACCGTTTCCAACACTCCGGGGTTCTACCTGTCACCACGCATCAATACACGCCTCAATCGTATTGCCGGTTGGCGATATGAGGCGCCGCCATGATGTCCCGCGTGTTGCTCAGCATGAACCAGTTCTTCATCGTGCGCGAGTAGAGTGCGGAGCCCACCAGCCGCAGTTTGCCCGACGACGTGGCATGGCTGAGTGTGGTATCGCCCATCCACACCTCGATAAGGGTGCGTGGGTCACTCACCACGTGCAGGTCGATGTCCTTGCCGGGGTTGTTGGTGCACAGATCGGCCCCGCTTTCATCGACGACCACCCACCAGTCGCGATAGTGCTTCAGTTCGGGAAAGCTGAAGCGAATCACCGCCTGTCTGCCCGGCAGGGCATCGCGGTCGATGCGACGCCGGACATCCCACATCAGCAGTTCGACATCCAGTTCCGAATCTTCCATGTGCTTGCGGGCCCAGCGCATGCCCCACACAGCCAGCTCTTCGATGACCGGGTACAGTTCCCTGCCGGCAGGGGTGAGGTGATACTCGGCCGAGCGCCCGCCGGTAACCGCCTTTCGAAACACCAGGCCCTGCTCCTCCAGCGTCTTCAGCCGCTTGGCAAGCACTGTCGGCGAGATCAGCGACAACGCCCGCTGAAAGTCGTTGAAGCGTTTGGTGCCCAGCAGCAACTCGCGCACGATCAGCACCGTCCATTTTTCACCGAGCACCTCGCTGGCCTTGGCGATCGGGCAAAACTGGCCGTATTTCAACATGACGTCTCCAGATAACTACGCAATGCGTAGCTATTTACTACAGATTGCGCACTGGAGAGTCAAGGCTGAGCGGCCTACATTGAACGCTCCTGCAACTCTGAATGGAGAGCCATCGTGAAAACCTTATTGAATTGGATTTATGGACTGGGCGCTTACCTGGCGGGCTTCGTCAGCCTGCTCTATTTCGTCGGATTCAGCGTGGGCGTGCTGACCCCGGTCAACGTTGACAGAACCGGCACGGTTTCGCTTGGATGGGCCTGGCTCGTCGACCTCGCCCTCGTCGCCTGCTTCGGCCTGCAACACAGTGTCATGGCGCGGCCGGGGTTCAAGGCCTGGATGACCCGCCATGTTCCCGCGCACCTCGAGCGCAGCATCTATCTGCTGGCGACCAGCCTGGTCCTGGGGATGCTCATCGCTTTCTGGCAGCCCTTGCCCGGGCACCTATGGAAGGTCGAAGACGGATGGCTTGCAAACACCCTGACCGGGGTTGCGCTCGGCGGCTGGGGACTCGTGCTGCTGACCACGTTCCTCATCAATCACGCCGATCTGTTCGGGCTGCGCCAGATCTATCTGCACGCCAGGGGTTTGCCCTACACGCCGGTTGCATTCAAGGCACCGGCGCTTTACCGGTGGGTCCGCCATCCCATGCAGCTCGGCGTGTTGATCGGATTATGGTCCACCGGCGCCATGACCGTCAGTCACATGCTGCTCGCCTGCGGGATGACAGCCTACGTACTGATCGGACTCATGTACGAAGAGCGGGATCTGGTGCGGCAGTTCGGCGAGCGCTACCGCGCGTACCAGCGCAGCACGCCGAAGCTGATTCCGTTTGGCCGGACCAAGGCGCGTAAGGTCATGGCGCTCCTTGACGACTGACCACTCCCCATGACACCTATTTTGAGGAAAAGACCATGAATACCAGCACTGAACAGACCCTGAACGTCATGAACCAGCACCTTCATGCGTTTATGACCAGGCAAGGAGCCGGCGCTATCGTTGGCGATTACGACGAGGACGCCATTCTGTATGCGCCGGATTGCGTTTACCGCGGCGTCTCTGAAATCCGGCGTTTCTTCGAGGCCTTCCTGGACAATCTTCCCGAACAGGCGCTTGAACTCTTTCGCATGCGCTGCCAGGAGGCGCATGGCGACGTGGGTTATATCGTGTGGAGCGTCGGCGAGCTGATTCCGTTGGGCACGGACACGTTTGTGATCCGGAACGGCAAGATTGCCCAGCAGACCTACGCGGCTCTGGCTTGCCCACTGTAAGAGATTAAAGGGGCCACGCTCGAATTGATTTCAATGGAATAAGGTGGCCCCTAGCGGTCAAGAAAAACCTTAGGGTCAGGTCTTGCATTGATGTATTGCATTGCAAGACCTGACCCCAAGTGTTGCGGGGAAAGTCCCGTGAGTATTTGTCTTCGATCTAACCCAGGCAGATGTATTTGAGGGCCCACTCCTTATTTCGCGAAATCTTCGGGCCCAAAGATTTGCCGGATCTCGATGGTGTCGCCTTCGTCGGCCGGGCAGCGCTGCGCCCACTTCACCACGTCTTCCTTGGACGGCGCTTCCACCAGCCAGTAACCGCCCAACACTTCTTTCGCTTCGATGAACGGTCCGTCGGTCACGGAGGGCTTGCCTTGGGCGAACGACACGCGCGCACCCTTGGCCAGCGGATGCAGGCCGTTGAGCGATTCAATTTTGAGCGCTTTGCCCATTTCTTCGTTGAACCGTCCCATCTCTTCCATCTTCTTTAGGTCCGGGGTGAAGCCTAGCGCCGGTTTGCCGCCTTGGTAAAGAGCGGGAATCATCAGCATCATGAATTTCATGGTTATCTCCTTTGGGTCTGTCTGTAACAAAGACGTTTGCGACTGGCCCGAATCGACAACCGATAAAAATTAATTTTTTATTCCTGAATATGCCGCTGGGTCTTGCTTCGGGGTTGGGTCTTGTATGAACGTACTACGACTAAAGTTGTATAGACGGCCCTTGTCGTTGACCTTATAAGAACTCGTCCAGTTCGAACCCGACTCCTTTTAGAAACGAGAAACGCTGGATTCAGGTCTTGCATTGACGTATTGCATGGCAAGACTTGACCCCGAATTTTGCGCGCTGGGAAAGGGAGTCTGACCCCTGGTTTTGTGGCTATACCCTGACGGAGAGAGGTGTCTGATGCCTGATGAGTTGAATAGCGGTGAGTTGCTTGAGGTGAGCCTGAAAACATTACGATTGCGCCCGGGTATTGTTCTGAATATTCAGAGAATGCGCGAGGGCGCGCCGGTGATCGGGGCGCAATTTATCGCGGCCATCCAAGGCAAAGGCGTGATGTTGACGCCGAGCGGCACAGACGGCCACAAGACGGAAATCATCATTGGCGAAGCGTACTTGATTCAGGGCTTCACGGGCCAGACCGATTTCTCTTTCACTGCGCCGGTCTTGAATGTCTTTAAGGCGCCCTTTGTCCATGCGCTCTTCGCTTACCCGGCTACGGTAAAAGCAAAAGAGGTGCGCAAATCGATGCGCATGAAAACTGCCCTGCCCGCAACGATCTCTCCCCGTGGCCAGGAAATTCCGCTTGAGGTCTCGATCGTCGATTTAAGTGCTGACGGCGCCATGATTTCCTCTCCAGGCTTCCTGGGGGGCGTTGGCAGTCTCTTCGACCTGGTTTTTCCAATCAAATTTGATGACGTACACACCAACCTCCATATCGTGGCCAAGCTTCGCCACCGGACAGGCACGGACAATGAAGGGGGCAGGATCGGCTTGTCCTTCGAGAATTTGTCCTGGGAGCACAAGCTGCTTCTGAATTATTTTCTCGGCAGAATCACTGAAGAACATTCTTTCGTCGTTGAGGTCTAGCTGTTTTTGCCAGCCTCACGCTGATGGAAGCGGTGCGGGTCTACTGCCGCTTGAAGCGAGAGGTCAGGGATGCGTGTACCCCAACACCAGCAGCAGCAGCGCCGATAGGGCCATGGCCGCGTGGAGGCTGACGCCGATCATCGGCGGTGGCGAGCGATGTTCTCGATTGCCCATGCGCAGGGCCAGCAGAACCAGCCCGCCGGACAGCGCCAGAACAAACAGCAGCGCCGCATCGTTGTACAACATGTGAACGGGGCCGCTGAAGATATGCCTTCCCAACAGGCCCAGGCCCAGCAGGGCGACGCCGGCGTGCCCAGCCGCCAGGGTCCGGGAGCCGCGTCGAAAGCGCACGCCCAGAACCACGAGCCACAGGCCCAGCACCACCGCCAGACAAAACAGAACGATTGCGGCAAGGATCATGCGTTTTCCCGGATCAAAGAGTGCGATACAACATTAAATGCAATTAAACGGCAACCAAAGGGGCCAGGCTGAGCTGACCCCAAGGTCAAGGTCCTGTGTGCAGCCGAGCTGTGTCGTGCAGAAGGCGTGATCCCTCTGCTGGCGGCGCGCCCGTTCAATACGGCGTGCCATCCTTGTGGAAGAAGCGCCACTGGCCATCGACGAAGGTGGCGAACAGATCGTCGTCGGGGTAGGTGACTTCGTCGCCCGGCGAGCGGTCGCCGATTTCCAGATACAGCACGTCTTCGCCGGTTTCGTTCAGCAGCTGGCTGGCATTGCCGGTGCCTGCCTTGAAGCCGGCGCACATGCCGGGCGACAGGCGCACGCTGCCTTCGTTGGTGCGCAGGGTGGGTGATCCGGTGAGGATGTAGATCAGTTCGTCCTGCCGGGAATGCGCATGGCGCAAGGCCGAGACCGCACCGGGCGCCAGGCGCGTGAGGTTGACGCCGAAGTTCGTCAGGCCGAACGCATCGCCCAGGGCGCGCTTCTCGCGTCCCGCCAGCCGTTCGCCCAGAAAAGCCTGGATCGACTGGGGGTAGGTCGAGGGACGGCCGCGCGGTGGAATGCCGAGGGCGTCGAGGGCGGCAGGGGTGGCGAGCGTCATGGCGATTTCTCCCGGTGATGGTTTCGTGTCCGATGCAGGCTGGGTTCGTGCGTGGCGTGTGCCGCTGCGTTCCGGCTAGGCGCGCCGGGCCAGTTTGCCCAGTGCTTCCAGCGCCTGTTCCACCCGCGTATCCCAGGGCAGGGCGGCGGCCAGCCGCAAGCAGTTGCGATAGCGGCCCTGCGGCGAGAAGAGGTTGCCCGGGGTGAAGCTGATGCCTTGCCGCAGCGCCTTGTCGTGGAGTGCGAGCGTATCGATTTGCTCCGGCAGTTCGACCCAGAGCACGAAGCCGCCGTCGGGGCGCGATGTCCGGGTGCCGGCCGGAAAATGCCGTGCGATGTGCGCCTGCATGCGTGCCAGGTTGTCGGCGTAGGTGCGGCGCACCTTGTTCAGGTGGCGTTCGTAGCGCCCGTCCGCCAGATAGTGGGCCACAGCCAGTTGCGGCAGGGTGGCGTTGGACATGGTGCTGACGTACTTCAGATGCTCGACGGCCTTGCGCCAGCGTCCCGGCACGATCCAGCCGACGCGGTATCCGGGGGCGATGGTCTTGGAGAACGAGGCGCAGAGCAGGACGTTGTCCGCGTGGTCGTAGGCCTTGGCCGGACGGGGCCGCTGGCGTCCATGCGCGAGGTCGCCGTAGATGTCGTCCTCGATGAGCGGAATACCGCGCGCGGCAAGCATCTTCACCAGCCGGGCCTTGTTGGCGTCGGGCATGAGGCTGCCGGTCGGGTTGCTGAAATTGCTCACGACGGCCACGGCCTTGACCGGCCAGCGTTCCAATGCCAGCGCCAGGGCGTCGAGGCTGATGCCTTCGACCGGGTCGCTGGGGATTTCCAGCGCCTGCATGCCCAGGGACTCGATCGCCTGGAGGGTGCCGAAAAAGGCTGGGCTCTCGATGGCGATGATGTCGCCGGCCTTGGCAACGGCGCGCAGGGCGAGGTTCAGGGCTTCCTGGCAACCGTCGGTGATGACCACGTCGTCCGGGCCGAAGGCACAGCCGCGTTCGGCGGCGCGTTGCGCGATACGTATCCGCAGGGATTCCTCGCCGGGGGGAAAGCTGTAGCGGCTGGCGACATCGTTGCTGTCGCGCAGGCAACGGTTGAACGCGGCGCGCAGGTCGCCCAGCGGAAGATAGCCGGGGTGGGGGGTTGCAGCCCCCAGCGAAACGAGGTCGGTCCGGAGCGCGTTGCGGCACAGGCGCAGGGCGACCTCGGTGACGCTGACCGTGCAGGGACCTTCGGCACTGTCGTTGCCTTTTGCGGGGGGCAGTGAGGATTCGGGGTGGCGTGCAAAGAATCCGGATTGCGGCCGGGCCTCCAGCCAGCCGTGGCTTTCCAGCAGCCGGTAGGCCGACACAGCCGTGTTCTGGCTGACCCGGTGCTGCTCGGACAGCCTTCTGACGGAGGGCAGGCGGTCACCGGGCTGATATACGCCCTGGCGGATGGCGTTCTTCACGTGCGTCGCGAGGTTTTCGTACAAGTTCATTGCAGCCTCCTGTCTCGCCAGTGTAGGGCCAGGTCCATGCCCGGATGCAGTACACGCAATGCCTATTCCGATGGATACAGTTGGGCCCCGTGTGCAACTGTAACCGAACAAAATCGGTTTTTCTGCCTCTGCATCGATGTGCCGTGCCTGCCTAGTATTCCGGGCATGGATTGCAACACACGACATGATGGCAGCGTGGATGTCCGGCAGCGTGTGCGCCGGGCAGAAGCCTTGCGCAGGCGCTATATACGGAGGGTTGTAAGCAGAATCCTGCGGCGCCTGTACGTTGCCATGGTATGCCGGCAGGCCGAGTCGGAACTCGGCGCATTGAGCGACCGGGCACTGCATGATCTGGGCGTGGATCGGGGCGGCATCATGTACGCGGTCCGCTATGGCCGAAGGGAACGCCGGGCGCGCGCGCTGCGTCGGCTGCTGATTTCGGCACGGCAATTAGGAATGCACATCTGGAATCGGAGGACACGTGATCACGAAAGCTCAAGCCGACAGATTCGGCAAGGACTGGATCGAAGCCTGGAACAGCCATGATCTGGACCGGATACTGTCGCACTACAGCGAGGACTTCGTGATGTCTTCCCCGCATATCGCCGTGATCGTAGGCGAGCCGGGCGGCGTGCTCAAGGGAAAACGCGCGGTGGGGGACTACTGGAGGCTGGCCCTGTCGCGCTTCCCCGACCTGCACTTCGAACTGCTGGCGACGTTTGCCGGGGCGGACAGCGTGGCGATCCAATACAACGGCGTGCGTGGCCCCGTCATTGAAGTGCTGTTCTTCGATGCCGGCGGCCTCGTCGAGCGGGCGGCGGCGCACTATCTGCCGTAGCGCAGATCTTTTCCGTTCTTAAAAAGGCAATTCCAACGCCTTGCACAGATAGCCCATGAAAGGCGCGGACTGCGCAAACCGTTCGACGACGTTCGGATAAAACCCCTTGGCGCGAACCGCAGCATCGGTCAAGCGGGACAGGGCAAGAAAATCCTTGCGCTTCAGATCCGTCAGCAAGGGATGGTCTTTGGCATAGCCACGCGGTGCATGCGTCAGGGAATCGCCAACGAGCGCGAATGTCTGGCTGAAAACCGTGTCGTCGCGAACGGCGAGCCAGGCATCCCCTGTGTCGACGATTGCATCGCGGATCTTGCCCAGGGCGTGCATGTCCGGGCGCCACAGGCCAACGCCGACAAAACAATCGCCGGGTTCGATGTGCAGGTAAAAACCCGGGGCATGCACGTCCTTGCCGATCTCATGCCGGAACTGAATTCCGATATTGGTTTTGAAGGGACGTTTGTCGTGGCCGAACCGTATGTCGCGATTGACCCGCATCAGTGCGCCGCCTGCCTTGCGCGGCAGGGCGAGAAAATGCGGCGAAATCATGGCAAGATCGGTTGCGATGTCGCTGATGAAATTCAGGGCAGGCGTGCGGACCATCGCTTCATAGTCCGGCTTGTGTTCGTCGAACCACTCGCGCCGGTTGTTGGCGGCGAGCGCGGCGAGAAAGTCGAACGTGCCCTGTGTGAAGTAACGGTCTGCCATGTTTCGCCCTGTTTCGAAAACGGATGACCGACAGCATAGCCGTTGCGGATTCTGGCTCACGGCAAAGCGCCCACACCCTAATCGGAGTCAAACTTCATTTCCCTCCATCGATAACTCAATCCGCGCGTTCCCCTATCCTTATCTTGCCAATTGTTGATGTGTCGCGCCCAGCACAGCACCGGTCGTCACCAGCACGACGCCGGCAAGGGTCACGGCATCGAGGGATTCCTTCAACAAGGGCACGGCTGCCACTGCCGAGATGCCAGGAACCATGGCCAGCATGAGGGTTGCCCGCTGCGGTCCGATGTTGTGGATGGCGTAGGCGAAGAGGAGGCCGGCAATCGAGGCGGCCAGGATGCCTTGATACACGCCTTGCAACAGAACGAAGGACAGGGGAACGGTGGTGATGGCCTTGGGCAGGAACAGGAGATAAACAGGCGTGTAGAAAACCATTGAAATCACGGCGACACCGATCGTTGCTTCGAGGGGCGAGACCTGCCAATGCTTGAGCAACAAGCCAAAGCATGCGTAGCAGATTGCGGCAAGGAGAAAGAACACATCCCCCACCCATTGATGGGCGGGGGCCCCGGAAAATTGACCAAAGCTGTGGATGCCGATCAGCACGATCCCCAAAGCTGCGACCAGCAGGGCGAATTCGGACCGGATGCCGGGGCGGTGCCCGAGTACGAGCCAGGCGATCAAGGCGGTCGCAAACGGAATGCCGCCATTGACCAGAATGCCCGCATGGGCGGCCGGCGCAAGGGAAAAGCCCGAGTAGACCAGCAACCCGTAGCTCATGCCGCCCAACGCGGCCAGCACCGCCAGTCGCGGCCACTTGAGGCGCCGCCATCGGGCCAGCACGAACGGAAGACACACGATACCCGAGAAGACAAACCGGATGGCTGCCATGTCGTAGGCGGTAAGCGGGCTACGCCCTCCCAGGCGGGAGACGATGTTGAACCCGGACCAGACCACGACGACCGCAGCCGCAGCCGCAAAGCCTTTGAGCAGGTGGACCGGGGCAGGGATGGCTGCATCTGTCATGGGATGAGCTTCTGGGATAAGCGGTGCCGGTTACGATACCACTGACAGCGCAGCCTATTGTTTCGTGAACCCGGAAGGCACGGGTACAGTGAGTTTCAACGCGCGGCTTCAACGAACCAAAAGGATCAGCCTTGGTTCGTTGCGGGGCAGGGTGTCGAGGGTGGGCGCGGACGTTGCAGGAATCAGGCAATTCAAAGAGGCAGGATCGCCCGCCGCTTTACAGCACGGCGTCAAATCCCTCGAATTGCGGCGGGCCCAGATAAATACCCTTGGAGGCGCCTGCATTGGCATGGGCCTGGCGGAAGGCTTCGGATCTGGTCCAGTCTTCGAAAGCAGCCCGCGACTCCCAGATCGAATGCGACGCGAAGAGCGTGAATTCGTCATTGCCGGCCCCCTGCAGCAGATTGAAGGTCTTGAACCCCGGCACCTGATCGAGATGGGTCTCGCGGTTGCGCCATATCTCGATGAATTCCGCTTCTTTACCCGGTGCAATCCTGAATCGGTTCATTGCTACAAACATCTTGGAATCCTTTCGCAAACTGTGATGCCCGTCAGGGCAGGGTCAACCAATGCATGTCCATGCACTTGATCCCGCATGGTGCGACAGAGCGTACGGTAAAACGTTTCATTTTTGCATCGTGCGGTGAGCGCAGCTTAATATCAGGACCAGGACTTCGGGGCCGCGTTCAGGGCCAGGTCTTGCATCGATCCATTCCGCTGTATGCGGGCCCGCGGCGCAGAGGGCGTTGCGAGACCGGTTCTCGCGGTCGCGGGTGGGTGCTGCGTTAGACTGCGCAGGGAAGAACAAAAAATGGGGACTTCTGGAATTGAGAGACGAGCACACTGATCCGGATATGGTCCGGCGGATCCAGAATGCGATCGACATGCTGCCGAGTCCGATCTTCATCAAGGACGCGGAGTGTCGCTACATTGCCTGCAATCGCGCATTCGAGAGCTATATCGGCCTGCCGCGCGCCAAAATCGTCGGTGCGACCGTTCATGATGTCGCGCCTGCCGAGCTGGCCGCCATCTACGAGAAGGCCGATCGCGATCTGATGGACGACGGCGGCACGCAAACCTATGAGACCAGCGTGCGCTACGCCGACGGCAGCGTCCACGATGTGATCTTCTACAAGTCGGTGTTTTACGATGCGGAAGGACGGCCCGACGGCATCTCGGGGGTGATCCTCGACATCACCGAGCGCAAGAATATGGAAAACGCGCTCGCCCAGGCGGCCCGGGAGGATTTC
>JAJYXA010000086.1 GCA_021791235.1 Pseudomonadota bacterium | reverse complement strand
CGCCGACATAGATCTTGTTGTTCTTGTCGATGGCGATCGAGGTCGGATTCCTGAGCATGCCGGGGATGGGCCCGCGACCGCCGAAGAACATCAGGATCTGTTTTTTCTGGTTGAAGATCTGGATATTGCTCCAGCCGGAATCGACCACGTAGAGGTTGCCGTAGCTGTCGAGGGCGACGCCCTTGGGCTTGTCGAACATGCCCCAGCTATTGCCGCGTTCGCCATAGCTCTTGAGGTACTTGCCCTCGGGATCGAATTCCTGCACCCGCGAGTTGAGCGTGTCGGAGACATAGACATCGCCCTGCGGATCCAGGGTGACGTAGGTGGGGAACAGGAACTGGCCGGGATCCGAGCCCTTGCCCTTGCCCAGGTGGCCGATCAGCTTGCCCTGCATATCGAAGATCTTGACGGTGTGCTCGGTGGCCTTGCTGTGCGAGGTGTCGGCCAGGTAGATCCTGCCGCGCGCCCGGTCGATGGCGATGCCGGTGGGGCGCGCGATCGAGGGATCGGTGATGAAGCGGATCTCCTTGCCCTCCGGACTCAGAACGGCGATGCCCTTCTTGTCCGACTCGACGACGTAGACATTTTCGGCGGCATCGAGCGCGATCCCCGCGGGCCGTTCGAGCTGCTTGTCCTTGGTGATCTTGGTGAAGGTCTTCTTGGCGAAATCGAACTTGAACACGCACAGTTGCACGAAGTCGGAGACATAGACGCGCTGGCCATCGTCGGAAACCGCGATGCCCATGGGTTCCGTGATGCGGTTTTCCGGCGGCTTCTTGCCGGTGAGAAACTGCACCAGATCCGTCTTGAAGGTGTCGTCGCTGACCATGTCCTTTTCGCCGAACAGCGAACGGACGAACTTGATGCGGGTGGGCAGGGGCGGGCCGGGCCAGACCAGCTTGATATTTTTCTCCGGCCCCTGCGTCGTGGTGCAACCGGCCAGGAGCAGCAGCCCCGCGCTCAGGATGCCGGCGAGGCGACGGGCGGCGTTGTTGGCGGCGTTGTGACGGTTTTCGGACATGGCGATACTCTCTTTCTCGAAAATGACAAATTCACTATTTACAAATCTCTTGTTTTCGCTCCGGATCGCCCCCCAGTTTGCCGTACAGACTCGACAGGCTGATCCCCAGAGTTTGCGCGGCTAGCCGGCGATCGCCGCCGGCAGCATCGATGGCGCTCTTGATGAGCTCGGCCTCGACCCGCCGCAGTTGCGCACGCAAGCCCCCTTCCATGACGCTCCCCTGTTCGGCAGCGCTCACCGGCGATTTCGTGATGACCATCTCCACCGGCAGATCGGCGACCGAGATGCAGTTGTTCTCGGCGAGGATGCGCGCCCGCTTGATGACGTTGTCGAGCTCCCGCACATTGCCCGGCCAACCGTATGCGAGCAAGCAGGTCAAGGCTTCCGGATCTATTTCGATCGCCGGTGTGGCTTTGCTCCCCACCTTGCTGCTATTCAGCAGGAACTGCACCAGACCACGGATATCGCCTTGCCGCTCGCGCAGCGGCGGGATGGCGATCTGGAACATGCTCAGACGAAAAAACAGGTCTTCGCGGAACCTGCCCTGGCTGATCGACTCCGCCAGATTGCGGTTGGTTGCCGCGATGATGCGACAGTCGACGTGCCGGCCCAGCTCGCTGCCCACCGCCCTCACCTGCTTGTCCTCGATCACGTGCAGTAGCTTGGTCTGCATCTGCAGCGGCAATTCGCCGATCTCATCAAGAAACAGCGTGCCCCGGTCGGCCTCGAGGAACAGTCCCTTGCGCGCCTTGTCGGCGCCGGTGAACGCGCCCTTGGTATGGCCGAAGAATTCGCTTTCGAGCAACTGCTCCGGAATCGCGCTGCAATTGACCGGCACGAAAGGGCCGCCGTGACGGGTGCTCTGTTCGTGAATGAGGTGCGCCAGCACGCCCTTGCCGGTACCGCTTTCCCCGACGATCAGGACCGTGCTGTCGGTCGGCGCCACCTTGCCCACCAGGCGTTCGACTTCGAGCATCCCGGGCGAACCAAAGCGGAACACCGGCGGACTGATGTCTTTCACTGCTTTACGCAGGGCGACGTTTTCATCGCGCAATTCGCGCATGTCCTCGATCTGCGCCAGCCGGTGCAGCACTTCCTGATTGCGCACGGGCTTGACGATATAGTCGAAAGCGCCGGCGCGGAGCGCTTCCACGGCGGTCTCCAGCGAGGCGAACGCCGTCACCATGACGAACACGGTATCGAGACCGGCAGCCTGGCTCTGGCGCAACAGGTCGATGCCGTTGCCGTCTTCCATCTTGATGTCGCACAGTGCCACATCGACATCGCCGCGCTTGAGCTTGGCGGCGGCCTCGACGACGCCGGCCGCGGTATCGACGCTATAGCCGGCCCTGCCCACCGTCGCGGCGAGGATCTGCCGCAGCGCCGGTTCATCGTCAATCACCAGGACGTTGAGGGAGGGCATGGGCCTCAGAGCGCCTCCGTCTGGGGATGCTGCACGGGCAGGACCAGCCGCGCCGTGGTGCCAACGCCCTGGGTCGATTCCAGCGTGATGCTGCCGCCCGCTTCCTCGATCAGCGTCTTGCACAGGAACAAGCCTATGCCGCGTCCCTTCCCGACCGGCTTGGTGGTGAAGGATTCCGTGAATGCCTGCATGAGCAACTCCGGGCTCATGCCGTGGCCGGTGTCACTAAGCGTCAGCAGAACTTTGCGCTCGGCCTCGCGCGAGCATATCCGGATCACCGCTGCCTTGCTCTCGGCCTGACCCTCCATGGCATCTGCGGCGTTGATCAGCAGATTCATCAGGACCTGGGTCAGGTGATCCGCCACCGCGGTGATCGCGGGAATCCCCGGGTCGAGGTCCAGTTCGAAGCGAATTTTGCGGAATCGCTGGTCGTAACTGATGAAGCTGCAGGTCGCTCTAATCAGCGCATTGAGGTCGAGCAGTTCCGGCAGTGGCGAACTGCGCTCGGTCAGGGTGGACATCTGGCGCATGATCGCCGCGATGCGTTCGGTGTGCTGGAGTATCAGTTCGGCGTGGTCATGGACCGCGCTGTTGCTCAGTCTTCTCTCTTTATGGACGCCGGGTTCGGGCGTGGTGGCTTCGATGATGAATTGGGAGATACCCGAGATCGCCGCCATCGGATTGCTCACCTCGTGCCCGATGGCAGACGCCAGGGAACCAACAGCCGCCATCTTTTCCTGGTGAAAACGCTGCTGCCGTGAAATCTCCTGTTGTTGCTCCGAACGGCGCAGCACCGCCTGCATCCGATTGACCGCCTCCATCAAACCGCCCACCTCATCGCGCCGGGTCACGCCAAGCGGCTCGCCGCGATAACCGGCGACCACCGCCAGCGCCCGTGCCTCGAGCCGCTTGATATCCGACGCGAGCCGCGTGAAAAACACCAGCACCACGGTGCCGTAAACTCCCAGGCCGAGCAGATACATCACCGACGCAACCAGCGGTATGGTCTGGTTGATATTGTGGTAAATGTCGTTGAGATCGTCACGTTTGCCCTGCAACACCTTGGTTATTTCGTTCAATTTCTCGATCAACTTCAGCTCGCTGTCGCGGATAACGCTCAGATTATTACGGCTGGGCACCGCCCATAGCGAAGCGATGTTCAGTTCAAGATCATCGGTATCCTTGGACACCAGCGCCGGATAGATTGCCTTCAGGGCGTGCATGCCGGAAACGACCGCCCGGACACCGTTGATCACATCGCCGTATTGCGGCTTTTTTGTTTCCACATTCAACATCTCCTGGAGTTCGATGACGGAATGGCCCAGGGAGGTGTTGACGCGAATCAGCAACTGTTGCTTAGCATGAACCTGCTCCAATTGCTCGACGACGTGGAACAACTTTTGTCGCTCGTGGGAAACGTAGAGCGCGACCACCATTACATAAAACACGATGGCAATGAAAGCGAGAATGCCTTTACTACGCAGGGTGAGATTCACGGCGGTGACGCTGCCCATACGAATGTGCGGGAAAGACTCAAGTGCACGGGTCCGGAAAGGGCCAAGGAGTTCTCCACCGGTTTAATATTCGAATGAACTATGCTTATCATCTATGCCGAACGCTTTAGTCCAAAGCCACATTCAGGTTACTTGATCAAGATCATGCTCGCTTGATATAGATCAAAAAGCGACATTGTGTGGAACGGCACTATTCAGCCACTCAAAAAGAATGACACCCGCGTCCTCAATGCCGGAAACACGAAAAGTCTGTCAGCCCATCTAAGCGAGAGAGGCAACATGCGCGATACCAAGACACAGAACTGGCTGGGATTCCAATACGTTATTTTTGCTCTGTCGCTATCGATGACCGTGCATCAGGCGTGGGCCGCAAATGGTCAGCGCAGCGGCGAGGAAGTGGTCAAGACGGTGTGCGCCCGTTGTCACGGCACAGGGAAGTATGGCGCACCCAGAATCGGCGACGTGAAAGCCTGGAGCAAGCGTGCCGCGCAAGGGCTCAGCGGTCTCAAACTGCACGCGATCACGGGTATCCGGAAAATGCCGGCGCATGGCGGCAATCCGGGCATCAGCAATTATGAAATCGAGCGCGCGATCACCTACATGGTCAATCGCTCGGGCGGTCACTGGATCGATCCGACCGACAAAAGCATCAAGATTGTTGACCGTCCCGGCAAGGAAATCGTGCAGATACAGTGCAGCAAATGCCATCTGACGGGCGTCGGTGGGGCACCCAAGATTGGCGACCGGGCCGCCTGGATCCCGCGCGGAAGGCACGGGATCGATGCCCTGGTACGCTCCGCGATCAACGGTCACGGCGGCATGCCGGCGCGTGGCGGCATGGCCGATCTGACCGACGGCGAAATCCGTGGGGCGGTCATCTATATGTTCAACCATAGGGTTTCGCTCGCGAAATGACCCGGGCTGACGCCCGGGCATCGGTGCCGCGCGGAGCGGACGAATCGAATTCCAATTCCATCAGAATGCAGGGGAGCGGTTAATGGCAGAGCGAGTCTATGGTTTTGACGGGGTGTCGCCGAGCAAGGGCAAACCCGGACGCAAGCGCTACGCCATGGTGGTCGACCTGCGCCGCTGCACCGGCTGCAACGCCTGCACCGCCTCGTGCAAGACTTCCTTCGACGTTCCCCTGGGCGATTGGCGCATCTGGGTCGCGGAGGCGGAGTTCGGGGAATTTCCGGATACCCGGCGCGCGGTGTTGCCGCGGCTGTGCAACCAGTGCGACGAGCCCTCCTGCGTCCGCAGCTGCCCGACCAAATCCACCTTCAAGCATCCCGACGGCTTCGTGCTGCAGCGCTACAACCGCTGCATCGGCTGCCGCACCTGCATGGTGGCCTGCCCCTACAACGCCCGGCACCTGCTGCCCGAGTACCGGCGCGAGAAAAACAATCCGCGCAATGTCGCGGACAAATGCGACTTCTGCGTGGTGCGCGTGACCCGGGGTCTGGCGCCGATCTGCGTCGCCTCCTGCACCGGCGGCGCGATGGTGTTCGGCGACATCAACGATCCGAAAAGCGAGGTCGCGCGCCTGCTGCGCGAGAGCAAGACCTTCAATCTGCGCGTCGAGCTCGGGACCGCCCCGCAGGTCTATTACATCGGCCTCACCGAATCGATCGGCGATCCCGAGTTCGCCTTTCACAACCGCAGCGCCCAGCTGCACGAGCGCTACAACAGCTTCAAGCGCAACAGCGAACTGGGCGGCGAGATGGCCGGCGACATCATCGACACGGACATGGGTTTCTGGGGCCTGATGAGACACATCGTGCGCAATTTCTCGTCGTTCTTCGCGCAGGTGCCGCACAAATTTTTCAGGGGGCTGTACTGATGGAAGGGCAAATGATAGCCAACGCATTTCACCATGCCTACTGGGGCTTTCCCATCGCCCTGTATTTCTGGCTGGTCGGCGTCTCGGCCGGCTCCTTCGTGATCAGCTCGCTGGGCTGGGTGTTCGGGGTCAAGAAGTACAAGGCCACCGCCTTCTTCGCCTCCAACACCGCGATCGTCATGTTGATGATCGTGCCGGTGCTCCTGATCATCGACCTGGGCAAGCCCTACCGCTTCTTCCACCTGCTGCTGCTCTCGAGCTTCAGCCACTGGTCGGCGCCGATGGTCTGGGGTTCGTGCTTCATCCTGACTTATCCGATCGCGATGATGTGCTACAGCTACTTCGTCTATCAGAAGAACGAACGCTGGGCCCGCCGTCTGGGCATTCTGGCGGTGGTTCTGGCGTTGTGCACGCACTGGTATACCGGGGTGGTGATGCAATTGAATCCGTCGCGCGTACCCAACCACACCTCGGTCGCGCCGATCCTATTCCTGACCGGCGCCTACGTCTCGGGCATCGGCTTTCTGATCTGCTGCCTGTGGGTGCGCAACAAGTTTCTCGCGGCGGAAAAGCAGGTGCCGATCGAATTGATCACCGACATGGCCAGGCTGATGCTCTACGGCATCGTTTTCGACCTGTTCCTGCTGGGCAACGAGTTCCTGCAGATGACCTACGGCGTGGCCGAGGAGCACACGATGCTCTACGACGTGCTGCTCGGAGTTTTCCGCTGGCCCTATCTCTACCTGGAGATCGTCTGGGGGCTGCTGCTGCCGCTGGTCATCCTGGTCATACCCAAGATCAACCGACGGATGAGCTGGGTGCTGGGTGCGGCGTTCATGTGCGCCACCGGCGTCTATGGCATGCGCATCTGGTGGGTGATGGGCACCTACTATTACCAGGGCCACTACTAGTGCCCGTAGTTGTCGAAGACAACCCAGGGCACTTGTGCCACAAAGAGGTACGAGGGAAATCATGAAGATCAATCGACGTCAATTCCTCAAGGGCAGCGCCGGCTCGGTGGCGGCGCTCGGGGTCATGCAGCAGGCGGGGGCCATGGAGTTGGCCCTGGGCAACGAGTCGTACAACTACATCAAACGCGAGCCGCGGGAGCGCGTGTTCACCTGTTCCCCGCTGCACGCGCACGACAACCCGGTGATCGCCTGGGTGGAACAGGATCCGCTGCAGAGAAACCTCCTCACCGGCAAACCGGGAAGGCTGGTGGTCGAGCTCTCCGGCGTGACCGAGTCGGTGCGCAGTCGCGGCCGGGTCAGCGCCGCCGAGGCCTCGGCCTGGCTGCAACTCTATGACGGCGACCGCCTGCAGAAGCCGCTGAAACGCGCCGGGCCGCGCGGCTCGGGAAAATGGCAGGAGATCACCTGGCAACAGGCCAATCAGGAAATCGCCCAGGCGATCGCCAAGAGCAAGCCGGAGGCAATCGCCTTGCTGCACGGCAAGGATACCAGCGCCGGCGCCTGGCAGCGCCTCCTGCACACCCTGGGTTCGAACAGCTTCATTCCGCTGGCGACCGGCACCAACCGGCAGGCAGCCTGGCAGGCGGCCTGGGGCGCGGCGGACGCGATTCCCGATCTGGCGCACTCCCATTACATCCTCAATTTCGGCACCAACTTTCTGGTCTCCCAACCCGATTACGCGGCGGAAGCCATGGACGGCAGGCTCTACCGCCGGGCCAAGATCGCCACCTTCGATCCGCGTTGCTCCAAGACCGCCGGCCTGTCCGACGAGTGGTTGCCGTTGCGGCCCGGGACCGATGGGCTGGTCGCCCTGGCGATGGCCAACTACCTGCTGCAGGAGGGCCTGGCCGACAAGGCCGCGATCACCCGGTTCAGCAACTTGAGCGTCGATACCCTGGCCAAGGAACTGAAGCCCTACACGCTGGAGCACGCGGCGGCGGTGAGCGGCGTCGCTGCCCTGGACATAAGGAGCATCGCCCGGCAATTCGCCGAGAGCGAGCGCGGCTGCATCATCACCGGCTCGGGCACCAGCGGACACACCAACGGCTACGACACCGAGCGTGCCTTGATGCTGTTGCCGCTGATCACCGGCGGCTTCGAGGTACAGGGCGGCACCTGCCTGCCCCGGCAGATCGCGCTGGGCGATCTGCTGCCGAAACCCGCCAGCCCCGCCGGCAGAAATCCGATCGAGCGCCCGCATCGCTTTCCCATCGAGGCCGGGAAGCAGTATCCGATCGACCTGCTGTTCGGTTACAACACCAATCCGGCCTTCGACGCCCCGGCGGCGGCAGCGTGGCGCCAGGCCCTCGCCGACGAGAGCCGGGTCAAGCTGTTCGTGGCCATCGACAGCTTCCGCAACGAGACCTGGGATCTGGCGGACCTGATACTTCCGGAGGCCCACTGGCTGGAGCGCAACGAGCCGGTGGCAGGCCAAGGCAGCCTGCTGCCCTGGATCGGGCTGCGCCAGCAGGTCAGCCCCCCCGTGGGCGAGGCTCGCGAACTGCGCACCATCCTGCGCGACATCGTCCAGGCGACGAACGACCCGGGGGCCGCCAAGTACTGGCAGTTCGGCGACACCAGGGAATGGCTGGCCATGCAGTTGGGCGGCGTGCCGGGACTGAAGAAGGACGGCGGCTGGGAGCTGATGGCCAAGCACAGCGGCGTCTGGCCGATCTACGGCTATCTCCATCCCGACATCCGGCGCATCGTCGATGAGCAGGGCGAAGAAGTGATGCCGCATTACGGCAAGCCGGTGAAGCTCGACCTCGATCCCTTCCCCCATTGGCAGGCGGCCAAGGATACGGCGACGGCCGGCGGCGAACTCACGCTGGTGGTCCATGCCTCCGACTACTATGCCGGCGACGCTTCGGCCAACAACAAGGTGATCAGGGAAGCCACCCTCGCCAATCACCTGCACATCAACCACGCGACGGCGCAGGCGATGGGCATCGGCGACGGCGACCTGGTGCGGGTCAGCTCACAGGCGGGCCACCTGGTGACCAAGGCCCATCTGACCCAGACCATCCGCCCGGACGTGGTCGCCATGCACAACGCCAGCGGGCACTGGCGCATCGGCAGCGTGGCCGACGGCAGCGCCGGACCCGAACACGAGGGGGCTAGCGACAATCCCGATGAGGACATCAACCACAATCTGTGGTGGGCCGACCCGGGCACTCACCCGATGGACCTGATTCCCGCCCTGTTCGACGAGCAGGGCGGCGGCGCGGCCTGCGCCACCGCCGTCACCGTGCACAAGGCGGAGCCCGGCGATCGCTACGGCAAGCTCAGCATAGACGCCTCGAAGTTGCTCGCGGACGGCGATACGGAAAAATCGGCGCAAGAGGTAAGGGCATGACCAAGAAACGCAAAATCATTTTTACCGCGGCCGGCGTGCTGGTCCTGCTGGGGATATTGCTCGCCGGAAAACTCGGCGCCATTCCCGTTCCGGGCGTCAGGTCGGTGTTCCAGACGCCCGGCACCTGCAGCACCTGCCACGAGACCTGGTATGACGAGTCCGCCTACGCGTTCAATCCCAGTGGCAACAGGCTTCCGCCCAGAGGCGTGACCATCGGCTGCGCCGAATGCCATCCGGTTCAGTACGAGGAATACCAGCTGTCCGCGATGGGCAGCAGCAAAAATCCGCTGCGGCCGGGATGCACCAACTGCCATGACAACGTGCATTCGGTCTACAACTGGTTCGACTATATGTACCTGGCGCCGAAGACCTGGATCGATCAGGTGCAAATCGGCTTGCGCGATCGGGACACCTATAACAAGACGCTGTCGCCGGATCTCGCCAACAAGGCCCGCGCGCGGTTTCTGGCCAACGACAGCCAGCGCTGCCGTGAATGCCACACCGACCCGGCGCACCAGGCCTTGCTCAAGGGCACGCTCGGGGAATTCAGGCCGGAAATTCCGCCGCATCTGCAGATGGTGCAGGAGAAGATGACCTGCGTGCAATGCCACCAGAACCTGATGCACAACCTGTCCTACCCCGCTCCCTGGACCGGCAAGCCGACGGCGGCAGAGAACGGCAACTTCAAGGAAGGGCAAGCCAAATCCCAGCTCTGCGCCGGCTGTCACGGACCGGACGGCAACAGCCCGACCGCGGCATTCCCGAGCATCGCGCAACTCAACGCCAACTACATCTTCATGCAGCTGCAGAACTTCAAGAACGGCAGCCGCAGCAATCCGGTGATGTCGGGCATGGTTGCCGCGCTGAGCGTCTCCGACATGGCGAACCTCTCCATGTATTTCAGCCAGCAGCAGATGCGTCCCACGGTGATCCGGCCCAAGGTCTTGCAGCTTCAGGCACGTGCCGATCTGGAGATAGGCGAGCGCCTGTATCGGGAAAAATGCGCGCGCTGTCACGGCTTGAGCGGCAGGGGGCAGGGCATATTCCCGCGGCTGGCGGGGCAGTCTCCCGAATATGCCCAGGCGCAGATGGATGCCTTCCGGAAGCGGAGCCGCAGCGCCCATTCGATCATGCTCGACGTCGCCACCGGGCTCAAGAGCGACGATCTGAAGCTGATCTCCAACTATCTCGGCAGCTTGAATTGACCGCGCCGCAGGGGACGCCGCAGATGCCAGCAGCCAACGATCGAGGCTCTTCCCGCTTGCGCATCTTCCAGGTCTTCGTCAATGCGGAAGGCCTGAGAATCCGCGGACGCCGCTGGCTGCGCTGGTTTACTCTGCCCAGTTGGCAGCGTTATGGCTTCTATGCGGTGATGCTGGTCGCGGCCGACGCAGAGAGCAAGCCGCCCTTGCTGCTGGCGTTGGCGCGGCAGGCGCTGATCGCCGAGTTTGCCCCGATCTCGCCGACGCCGGCGCAATCCTGGCGCACGACGATGATGGACTGGCGCAAGATCGGCGCCGCCCCGCCGCTCATCCAGCGGCCGGGCTGCATCGATGCGGACTGGGGCGCCGCCTGGTATCGGGCGGCGGACGACAAGGCCAAGCAGCAGCGCTACCGCTTGGCCAAGCTGCGTCTATGGACGGGACAGCGCGCCAAACGCGATCGTCCTGACACGCCATCGCCGGCCCGACCGTCGGCCGCGTGAGCGCAGCCCGATGGCGAATTCCCCGCTGCTGACCGACGCCGCGGCTTGCCTCAACGTCCGCGCCCGCATGAGTCTCTGTGCCGACTGTCGGGACGCTTGCGCGGGGAGGGCGCTGTCCCTCTCACCCGACGGCATCGCTGTCGATCCGAAGCGGTGCACCGCCTGCGGCGCCTGCGTCCCGAAGTGCCCCGTCGGCGCGATCAGCTTGAGCGGATTCTCGCCCCGGGATTTTCTGCGCCCGTTGCAGGGGCAAGCGACCGTCCACATCCATTGCAGCGCCAGCCGCACACCCGAGAGCGGCGTGGCCGTCCCCTGCCACGGCATTCTTGACGCGCGGCTGCTGGCGGCCGCGCATGCTGCCGGCACGGTCTCATTCCAGCTCCACGGTCTGGGCCAATGCGGCCCCTGTCCGATGGGCAGCGCGCTTGCCGGGCTAGCCTCGCTGCAAGGAACGCTGCAGTCGTGGTTCGGGCAGCGAGCGCCGGAGGTGAGCGTCGCGCCGGAGAACCAGGATCAAGAGCAGGTCCGACGCTGGCGGCAAGACCGTGCCATCCGCTCGCGCCGGGGCTTTCTGCGCGGCGCCGGCTTGCGGGCGACCGTCACTGCCGCCGCGCGGCTGTTGCCGCCCGGGCAGGACGGCAATCCCGATTCCGCCGCCCGCCCGCCGCCGGATCCGGCGCAGCAGCGCCCGGCAGCTTATCAGGCGCTGCTGCGGGAACGCGTCGCCGATCTGTCGTGGCGGCAACTGCCCTGGCGGCAACGAAGCATCGGTGAGAAGTGCGACGCTTGCCTCGTTTGCGCGCAACGCTGCCCGACGGGCGCCCTCACGGCCTGGCATAAACCGACAGCGCGCGGCATCGACTTCGAGCCGGGTCTATGCACCTCCTGCCGGCTGTGCGAATGGATCTGCCCGCAGCGAGCGATCGCCACCGGGGAGGTCGCGTCCGTCAGCGCTGTCGCCGGCGGCAGGACGCCGCTGGTCGACCGCCCGCTCGCCGTCTGCACTGCCTGCGGGCGGGCTCATGTCTCCGCCGCGAAAGCCGCCGGACTGTGCCTCGCCTGCCGAAAGGAGGCCGACTTGAAGGCGGAGTGGCTGGGACTGCTCGAAAAATCCTGAGCCCGCTCGCGCCAGTGTCCCGGGGCCAAGCTGCCCGCCGCGGCGATGGCGATCGCAATGCGCGGAATCACAGGCCCGGATCGCTGCCCTCGTCGCCGGAGAGCGCCGCCTCCACCGCACGGCGCGTGAGCTGAGGCGCGAACAGTTCGATGAAGGCGTAGGCATAGCCGCGCAGGTAGGCATTCTTCACTACCCCGATGCGCGTCGTGGCCGACTCGAACAGGTGTGACGCATCGAGCGCACGCAGGCCGCGGTCGGCCTTCTCCTGATAAGCCATCGCCGCCACGATGCCGACGCCCAAACCCAGCGCGACGTAGGTCTTGATGATGTCGGCGTCGATCGCCGTCAGCACCACGTTGGGCGAGAGCCCGCGCGCTGCGAAGGCGCGGTTGATCTGCGAGCGCCCGGCGAAAGCGTGATCGTAAGTGATGATCGGATACTTGGCGACCTCCTCCAGGGTCAGCGGCCGGGCCTTGAGCAGCGGATGCCTGGGCGGCGCGATGACGCAACGGTTCCACTGGTAGCAGGGCAGCATGACGAGCCCCTCCTGCTCGCCGATCGCCTCGGTGGCAATGGCGATATCCGCCTCCCCCCCGAGTACGTAAGCGCAGATCTGGGTCGGGCTGCCCTGATGCAGGCTCACGCGCACTCCGGGATAGCGGCGCATGAACTGCTGGATCACCTGCGGCAACACATAGCGCGCCTGGGTGTGCGTGGTGGCGATCGAAAGGCTGCCGCTCAACTCGTTGGAATACTCCCGTCCGACACCGCGCAGGTTGTCCACGTCCTGCAGCATCCGGGCGGCGATCTTCAATATCTCCCGTCCGGGAACGGTGACCCCCGTCAGGCGCTTGCCCTGGCGGACGAAGACGGCGACGCCTAGCTCTTCCTCCAGCACGCGGATCTGCCGGGACACCCCGGGCTGCGAGGTATGAAGCGCCACGGCGGCCTCGGAGACGTTCAGGCCGCAGCGCGCGACCTCGAGGACATAGCGCATCTGCTGCAGGTTCATCGTCGCTCACTAATAACCATTGGTTATTAAATACTAACATAAAAGTATTTTAACAATCTATACGAGCCCGCTAGGATGCAGCTCGACAAACGACTCACGGAGCAGCCATGTACCGCTACGACGAAATCGACCATCGCCTGGTTGCAGAACGCGTCGCCCAGTTTCGCGGCCAGACCCGGCGCTATCTGGCCG
>JAJYXA010000517.1 GCA_021791235.1 Pseudomonadota bacterium | reverse complement strand
GTTGGTGGCGGCGAGCAGCACCAGCCCCTGGCTCGGGTCGAAGCCGTCCATCTCGGACAGCAACTGATTGAGCGTCTGCTCCTTCTCGTCGTGCCCGCCGGCGAGCGGGTAGGCCCCGCGCGCCCGGCCGAGGGCGTCGAGCTCGTCGATGAATATGATGGCCGGGGCCTTGCTGCGCGCCTGTTCGAACAGGTCGCGCACGCGCGCCGCGCCCACGCCGACGAACATCTCCACGAACTCCGCGCCGCTGATGGAGAAGAACGGCACGCTGGCCTCGCCCGCCACCGCGCGCGCGAGCAGGGTCTTGCCGGTTCCGGGCGGGCCGACCAGCAGCACGCCCTTGGGCATGCGCGCGCCGAGCTTGCCGTATTCCTTCGGGTTCTTGAGGAACTCGATGATCTCCTTCAGCTCCTCCTTGGCCTCGTCCACCCCGGCGACATCGTCGAAGCTCACGCCGGTCTGCTTCTCCATATAGACCTTGGCCTTGCTCTTGCCGATCTCCATGAAACCGCCCGCCGCGCCGCCCACCATGCGCTTCATGAGCAGGCCCCAGATGGCGACGAAGACGACTGCGGGCAGAATCCAGGAAAGCAGCGTGGAGAGCCACTTGCTCTCGATCTGCCCGGCGAAGCGCACCCTGGCTGCTTCGAGTTCCTTGACGAGACCGGGGTCGTCCACGCGTACCGTGACGAAACGGTGCTCCTTGCCTTCTCCGGCGCGTTTGAGTTCCTCGATCTGTTTCTTCGGCAGCAGTCCCTCGAGCCCGTCGGGCTTGAGCGTGCCGCTGATCGTACGCTCGCCGATGGCGATGTTCTCGACCTTGCCGGCTCGGAGCAGCGACTTGAATTCGTTGTAGGCGAGGTTCTCGGCGTGCGGGCCGAACAGGAAGTACTGCATCGCCAGGATCGCCAGGAATACGATCAGGAAGTACCAGAGCGAAAACTGTTGCTGCTGCTTCTCCATATTTCCTCTCCTCAACGCCCGCTTTCAGCGCTACGCATGGTGGTTTTCCCGAACCGGCCAGACGCGAAAGCGTGCCTGGCTTTTCTGCCCGACCCCCACCGCGCCCTTGTCCAGATAGAGCGCCCAGGCCCAGTCCGGCTCGTACAGGCTGGTGGTGGACGACCAATACACGTCACGCATCTCTGCAAAAGGATGGTCCGGCGGCAGGGCCGGAGTGGCGGCGGCGCAGTCCACCAGCGATTCCAGTTCGTTGATGTTGGGTAGCCGCCAGCCTGCACCCCCGTCCTCCAGGTTCATGCGCGCCACCGCCGCCAGCGCCTCCTGCCAGGTCATACCCTCCGGCGCGAGGCTCGCGGCGCGCAGCCAGACGAGTCCGGTGAGCTGGTCGATCACCGCCTTATCCCGAGCAGAAAAGCGCGGCGCGGGCCAGGAGAGACCGGTACGGAATTCGCCGTCCTGCCCCGTTCCCGCGCACGCAACGACCGCGCCGCGGTCGTCGTAACACAGCGTCTGACCGGTGGCCGGCAGCACCCGGCTTTCCCCCCGCACCGGCCAGACCAGGAAAGACTGGTCCTTGCCGCCGTAGAACATGCGCCCGCCGTCCAGGTTCACGTACCAGGCGTGGGCGGGTGCGCCGGCGGCGCTGGTGGCGCTCCAGTACCAGCCGGCAAACACGTTGACGAAAGGGTGTCCCTCGGGCAGTGCGGGACGGCGGGTCTGGTGGCTCACCAGGCTGCGCAGTTCGCGCCGGTTGGGCAGCCGCCACTCGGCACAACCCAGCGCCCGTTCGTGGTTTATTCCGGCGACGAAAGCCAGCGCCTCGCGCCAGGTCATGGGCAGTTCGCCGGGCGTGGCATTCCGTGTCCAAGAAAGCCCAGTGAGCCGGTCAAAGACGATTTCGCCGCGGACTTCGAAGCGCGGCTCTGGCCACGGAAGGCCACGGCTGAATTCGCCGTCCTGGCCGCTGCTGGCGCAGGGAACCGTCGCGCCGCCGGGGTCATGACAGGTCGTCTGACCGGTTTGCAGATAGCCATGGACGGTTTCCTTCATTCATCGCCTTTCGGTTTCACGGGCTGGGGCACCGTGTAGCGCTCGGGCGCCTGGTCGAATTTCCCGGCGCAGGCCGGGCTGCAGAAGTAATACGCCTTCCCCTGGACCACCCGTTTTTCCGCGGCGTCCCGCGGGTCCACCAGCATGCCGCATACTGGATCCTTTTCCATCGCCTGCCTCCTTTCGTTCAGAATAGCTGTTCAAACTCAGCCGAAGCGCCTGCGCAAACGCAGCACGCTCGCCGCGAGCAGCGCCGCGCCAATGAGCGTCACGGCTGCGGCCTGGCGCCACAGGGTGTCCAGTCCCACCCCTTTCAGAAAAATGCCCAGGATCGCATCCATGTAGTGCGTGAGCGGACTCAGTTGCGCCAGGACTTGCAGCCTTTTCGGCATGCTCTCCACCGGAACCAGGGTTCCAGACAGGAACATGATCGGAAACAGGGCGAAGAAAGAGACCAGCAGCGCCTGCTGCAGCGTTTCTGCGAAGGTGGCGATGAGGATGCCGATGCCCATGCTGCTCACCAGGAACACGGCGGAAAACAGGAAGAACAGCGGCAGGCTTCCGCGCATGGGCACCCCGAACCAGGCTGCGATCAGCAGGCTGGGAAAGAGCGCGAGCAGCCCCACCAGAAGGGTCGGTAGCATTTTGACGGCGATCATTTCGGCGGGCCGGATGGGGGTGACCATCATCTGCTCGATGGTGCCCGACTCCTTCTCGCGAACGATGCTGGCCGCGGCGGTGATCACGCCGACCAGCATGCCGGCCAGGGCGACCATCGACAGCACCATGAAATAGCTGTAACGGAGTTCCGAGTTGTACCAGATGCGGGGCCGGTACTCGATGGGCGGAACAGGACCGAGGCGCGCCTGTTCCAGGGCGAAATTCTGGACGATGCGCTGGGCGTAGCCCTGGGCGACGCTTGCGGTGTTGGCGTTGGAGCCGTCCAGCAGCAGCTGCACCGTCACCGGTGCGCCGTCGGCCAGGCGCCTGGAAAACTCCGGCGGGATGACGATCGCCGCCAGCGCCCCGCCCCGGTCGAGCAGCGCCGCCAGTTCGTCGTCCCGCGTGGTGAGGTGTTCGATCCTGAAATAGCCCGAGCTGCGAAAGCGCTCCGTGAGCTGCCGGCTGTGGGCGGAACGGTCGAAATCGGCGAGCACCGTGGGCAGGTTCCTGACGTCGAAGGACAGCGCCACCGTGCACATCACCACTTCCGCCGTGTACAGGAACAGCACCAGGAACAGCATGACCCGGTCGCGCAGGAACTGGGTCAGTTCCTTGCGCAGCAGGGCGAATACGCGTCTCCCGTCCATCATCCCACCTTCTTGCGAAAGCGCGCCGTGGCAATGACGAACACCGCCGCCGTGTAGGCCAGCAGGATCAGGAACTGCGGCCACAACAGCTCCAGGCCGACGCCCTTCATGATGATGCCGCGGGTGATTTCGATGAAGTAGCGGGCCGGAAACAGGTAGGTGTAGAACTGCATCATCATGGGCATGGTGAAGATCGGAAACAGGAAGCCCGAGAACAGAAAGGAAGGCATCAGGGTGAGCAGCAAGGCCAGCAGCATGGCCACCAGCTGGCTGCGGGTAATGGTGGAGATCAGCAGGCCCAGGCCCACGGTGCAGAACACGTAGATCGCGGTCGCCCCGAGAAACAGCGCGAGACTGCCCTTGAACGGAATGCGGAACCACAGCAGTGCGGCCGCCAGAATCATGACCATCTCGAAGAAGGCAATCACCGCATAGGGAACCATTTTGCCGGCGATGAACTGGTAAGGCCGGATGGGCGAAACGAAAATCTGCTGCACCGAGCCGGACTCCTTTTCCCGCACCACTGCCAGCGCGGTGAGCAGCGGCGGGAAGGCCATCAGGATGACCCCGAACAGGCCCGGAACGATGTAGTTCACGCTTTTCATCGGCGCGTTGAACCAGACCCGGGTTTCGACCGTGATCGGCGGGGCATGAGGTGCGCCGCGGGTGTGCTCCATGGCGTAGCTCTGCACGATGGCCGCCGCGTAGCCGGCCACCACCATGGCGGTGGCCGAGAAGGAGCCGTCCACCAGGGTCTGCACGCTGGCAGTCCGACCGCGCGCCAGTTTCTCGGAAAAATCCGCCGGAATCACCAGCACCAGGCGAGCCTGTCCACGGTCCAGCAGTTGCCCGATCTCGCGTTCTTCGTGGATCGGGTGCACGTAGCGAAAATAGCCCGAGTGCGGGAACGCCTCGATCAGGGTGCGGCTCTGCGCGCTTTTGTCCAGATCGTAGACGGCCAGGGCGGCATCCTTCACGTCCAGCGACAGGGCCGCGCCGAAGAGGTAGAGCAACACCAGGGGCAGGGCGATGGCGACCCACAGGGTGATCGGGTCGCGGCGGATCTCGCGCACCTCCTTGCCGACGACCGCACCGATCAGGCTTCTCATCGCGTCCCTCCCGGCGCCGCTTCGCGGCGCGCCTGCTCCATCTGGATGAAGGTGATGAAGACATCCTCGATGGAAAGCGGCACCCGTTCGACCCGGCGCACCTGGTGCCCTTCCCGCTGCAGGCGTTGCAGAATCTGCGGCCGCGCGGCCTCCGCGTCGTCCACCAGCAGGTGCAGGCGGTCGCCGAAGAACGAGGGCTGGATACCCGCCGCGCCCTGGAACAGGGCCAGCGCCTGGATCGGCTGGTCGCATTCCAGTTCCAGCACTTCGCCGGCACGCATGCCGGCCCGCAACGCTTCCGGCGTATCCAGGGCGATCAGCCGCCCGTAATACAACAACCCCAGGGTATGGCAATGCTCTGCCTCGTCCATGTAATGGGTGGTCACGAACACGGTCATGCCCTGATCGGACAGCCGGTAGATCAACTCCCAGAAGCGCCGCCGGGACACGGGGTCGACGCCGGCGGTGGGCTCGTCCAGGAACAGCACCTCCGGCCCGTGCAGGATGGCGCACGCCAGCGCCAGGCGCTGCTTGACGCCGCCCGACAGCGAGCGCGTCAGACGGTCTTCCTGCCCCCGCAGACCGGAAAGCTGAAGCGCCCAATCGCGGCGGGGCGGCAGCGCGACGGGGGGAACCCCATAGGCGCCGGCAAAGAAGGTGATGTTTTCTGCCACCGTCATGTCCTCGTAGAGGGAGAAGCGCTGGGACATGTAGCCGATGCGAGACTTGACCGCCTGCGCTTCTTTTCCCAGTTCGTGCCCGGCAACGATGGCCCGCCCCGACGTCGGCGCCAGCAGGCCGCACAACATGCGGATGACAGTCGTCTTGCCGGAGCCGTTGGGGCCGAGAAAGCCGAAAATCTCCCCGCGCCGGACCGCAAAGCTCACCCGGTCCACGGCGGTGAAGGCGCCGAAGCGGACGCTCAGGTCCACCGCTTCCACCGCCGGTCCGGTGGGGTTTTCCGCCGGGCCGGCAGGCGGCGGCGCGGGAATTGCCTCGACGCGCTCCGCCAGGCGGGTGACGAAGACGTCTTCCAGGCTGGGTGCGACCGGGCGCACCTGCGCCACCATCGCCCCACCCTCTTCCAGCAGGCTGCGCACCTGCACCGCAGCCTCTTCGCGCTGCCAATGCAAATGGATCCGCTCGCCGAAGGCATAGGGGCGCGCCTCAGGCAGGGCCTGCTGCAGGATGGCCAGCGCCTGACGCTGGGGGCGGGCCTCAATCTCCAGCATGCCCCCCGGCATCTCCGCCCGCAGATGTCCCGGCGCATCGCAGGCGATCAGGCGGCCGACGTGCAGCAGCGCGACGCGGGTGCAGCGCTCCGCCTCGTCCATGTAGGGGGTGGAGACGACGATGGTGGTCCCGCCGGTGAGCGCCCGGTAGAGGATGTTCCAGAATTCCCGCCGCGACACCGGGTCGACCCCGGTCGTTGGCTCGTCGAGCAGCAGCAGTTCGGGCTGATGGATCAGCGCGCAGCACAAGGCGAGTTTTTTCTGCATGCCGCCGGACAGGTAGCGGGCCGTCCGCTCGCGGTGCGCCGTGAGGCGGGCGAAGTCCAGCAGCTGCGCCTTGCGTTCCCGTTTTGCCGCTTCCGGCACGCGGTGCAGCTCGGCGAAGAAGTTCAGGTTCTCCTCCACCGTCAGGCGACCGTAGAGACTGAAGGTCTGCGACATGTAACCGATGCGGGCGGTGATCGCGGCGGCCTGCCGCACGGTGTCGAAGCCCAGCACGGTGGCGCGCCCCGCGCCGGGATCGAGGATGGCGGCGAGCATCTGCAAGGTGGTGGTCTTGCCGGCGCCGTCGGAGCCCAAGAGGCCGAAGACTTCGCCCCGCTGCACGGCCAGCGACAGCCCCTGCACCGCCGTCCTGTCGCCGAACCGCCGGGTGAGGCCGTCGGCTTCGATCACGGCTTGCGCATCCATGGCTATTTTTCCCAGGCCACGCCGGGCTTCCAGCGGATCCGCGCGCTGGCCGGCATGCCCGGTTTCAGCAGCCCCTGCGGGTTCCTGATCTCCAGCTTGACGCTGTACACCAGCGTCACCCGCTCGTCTGGCATGTGCACGTCCTTGGGCGTGAATTCCGCCTTCTTCGCCACCTCGGTCACCACCGCCTCGAACGGCCGCCCGGGAAAGGAGTCCACATAGACCCGCGCCGGTTCGCCCAGCTTCACCTTGCCGATGTCGCGCTCGGGCAGGTAGACGCGCAGGTAGGGGCGGTCGAGGTCCGCCAGCACCACCAGCGGGGCTCCCGGAAACACCAGTTCGCCGGGCTCGGCGGCCTTGGTGACCACGGTCCCGGACAAGGGGGAGGTGATGCGGGTGTCGGCCAGCAGTATCCTGATTTCGTCCTTTGCTGCCGTGGCCGCCGCGGCCTCCTCGCGGGCAGACTTGAGCAGGGCCGGCGTCTTCCGCGCGATGCCGTCGCGAACAGCGCGGACGCTGTCCATTTCGGCGCGGGATGCGGCCAGGCCCGCGCGTGCCTCTTGCAGTTCGCCCTCCGCCAGCTTGAGCGCATTTTCCGACAGGCTGGCCTGCCGCGGGGAAATGAAGCCCTTGGCGAACAACTCCTGGTCGCGCCGATAGTCGAGGCGCATTTTCTCGGCGTGATGCGCCAGCACTTCGACGCGGGCAAGGCTCTGTCTGATCCGTTCTTCCGTGGCCCGCAGGCGGGCATTGGCTTCGACAAGCTGCGCCCCGGCCTCCTCATCGCGCATCCTTGCCTGGGCCTCGGCGGAGGCCGCGCGTGAGCCCGCCTGCGCCAGGCGCTCCGTGATCTCGTCTGCGGACAGTTGCGCCACCAGCTCACCCCTGCCCACGCGGTCGCCCTCCGAGAACGGCAGCTTCAGGATGCGGCCCGTGACCTTGCTGCTGACGGTCACTTCGGTTCCCTCGATGCGGCCATAGCCTTCCAGGATGCCCTCCGGCAGGTCCGGCGGAAACAACCAGGGACGCAGAAACCATCCCGTCCCGGCCAGGGCCAGGGCTAGAAGCAGCGCCGCTCCGATCACACGTGTCTTGATCTTCATGCTGGTTCTCCGATGCGAGTGCGCATAACCGTATTCATGGCTTGCGGCAGTCGGGCCGCTCGACTTCTTCGAGCGCCAGCGTGTTCATTTCGATCAGCTTGCGCACCTGCTCGCCGAGAAGCCGGATCCGGTGCCGCAGGTCGCTGTCGCTCACCATCCGGCCGCGGGCGAGGTCTTCCTGCATCCGTTCTTCCATTGCGAGCACCCGATCCATGTCGTCGCGCACGCGCTCCAGGTGCACTTTGAGGGCTGCTTGCCGCTCACGGCGACAAAGCCCGCGAACGCGATTCATCGCCTCGCGCAGGGCAGCGATATCCGCGCGGAGGCGGTTCATTTCGTGCTCCATGGTGCTGTGCGATGGCATTCTCGGCTTGTGGTCGACCGCTTGCGGCCACGCGGGTGGAGCGAGCGGAATACTGGCGACGACGAGCGCGAGGCCCGCTGCCCTCCCCCAGCCTGCGAGCGGCCGCCTCGTCCGGCCTACGGACTGTCTGTCCGACGTGATCCCGTTACGCTGCTTCATGGCCCTTGCCCTCCGTGCGCGAGCGATAAATATCCCGCCGCGTCAGGGGAACCGGATGCGGGCCCTTGACTCGTCGTCCGGCCAGAATCTGATAGACACCGGCTTCACCCGCCTCGAATGACAAAGCGCAGGCCGCCATATAAAGACGCCAGATACGGTAGGTCGGCTCGGAGACATGCCGCAAAGCCTCTTCCCGGCCATCTTCCAGGCGCTGCACCCAATGCCGCAAAGTCATGGCGTAATGGGGCCGCAATGCCTCCACGTCCAGGATCTCGAAGCCAGACCGTTCCATGGCGCGTTGCACGTCGCTCACCGTGTCTAGTTCGCCGTCAGGGAAGACGTAGCGGTTGATGAACGCCGTCGAAATGCTTTTGCGCCAACCTTCAGTGTCATGGGTGATGCCGTGGTTCAGGAACAGCCCGCCCGGTTTCAGCAGGCGCCGGGCCGTGCCGAAGTAAACGGGGAAATTCCCGATGCCAACGTGCTCGAACATGCCGACGCTGACGATCTTGTCGAATACGGAATCACCCGCCATGTCCCGGTAATCCCTGAGTTCCACACTGACCCGGTCCTGCAATCCTTCTGCAGCGATCTGGCGCAGGCAATGTTCATACTGGTTGCGGCTGAGGGTGATGCCGTGGGCCGATACGCCGTAATGCACGGCCGCCCAGCGGATCAGCGCGCCCCAGCCGCAGCCGATGTCGAGCAGGCGTTCGCCGGGCCTGAGTCGCAGCTTGCGACAGAGGTGGTCGAGCTTGTTCCGCTGCGCCTGGTCCAGGCCGTCGTCCGCGTGCTCGAAGTAGGCGCAGGAATAGACCATCCGCTCATCCAGCCACAGCCGATAGAAGTCGTCGGAAACGTCGTAGTGGAAGGCGACGGCCTGGCGGTCGCGCGCCCTGGAATGCTTGCCTGCCAAGCGGGCGAACAAGGATGCGCGCCAGGCTGGCGAAAACCTGCCTGTGTCTTCATCCGCAGAATTCCCTAACAAAAGCGCTCCGGAAAGGAAGGCCGCCTTCTCGGCGGCGGACAGGCGCAGGGATTGCAGGTAATTCTTGAGTTGCAGGGCGGCGTAGAGATCCCCTTCCACATCCACTTTCCCCAGGAAGTAGGCTTCAGCCATACGCAACGGATCGCGGGTCAGGATCAGTTCACGCACGAGGCGGGACTCGCGAAAGACGAGGGTGAATTCGGGCGCGCCACCACCGAAGGCAAGCATTTGGCCGTCCCACAAACGCACCGCCATGCTGCCGGGATAATCCCGGAACACGCGCTGCACGATGCCCGCCGCGCGTTCTGCGCCGGCATTGGCAGATAATGGCAGGATGACACGATTGCCCTGTCTCATACGCCGTCCCGTTTCGCTCCCCGGCTCAATTCCAGGTTCATGAAATAGACGATCACCGTGCGGATCACCACGATGCCGCCGAGGATCGCCAGCGAGTTCCAGGTCGGCACGACAATGGTCTGTACGATGTCGCCGGCCAGGAAGAATTCGAGTCCGAGCACCATCTTCTCGCCCATCGCGAGGCGGATAGCGCCGAGGTCCTTGCTCATCGTGCGCCGCGCCGCCAGCGACCAGCCGCGCTGCGCCAGGCCCATGAACGCCTCCAAAACGCCCCACAGCACCACGACGATGCCCACGGCCTCGATCCAGGGGACGACGTCACCCACCCGTTGGACCAGCAGTTCATGCATGGCTCATCCCGATCGAATTCATCTTGCCCGGCTGTCCAGCATGGTGTCCGATGCGTATCGATGCGACGGCATGACAAGGTCATTTGAGCTACAGCACCACCGGTTTGTCCGGCAATTCATTCCGGCCGGCAACGTAGGCGGGGAAATGTTCCACCAGATGCTGCGTCACCGCCTGAATGCCGCCAACCACGCCGCCTTCGTAGTCCGCCTGTTTAAAGGCAGTTTCCATCTTGCGGCATACCTTTTCCCATTCCTGCGAGCCCACCTTCGCGTGAATCCCGCGATCGGCGACAATCTCGACGTCGCGGTCGGCGAGCAACAGGTAAATCAGCACGCCGTTGTTGTGTTCGGTATCCCACACCCGCAGTTGCGAAAACAGGTCGATCGCACGTTCGCGCGCAGATTGCCCCTTGAAGAGCGGCGTGCCGTCCAGTGCGCCTTCCACCGCGAAGCGGATTTCTCCGACGTGTGCGTTCTCGCTCGCTTTTATCGCGTGCTCGATCGCGATCAGGGCCTGGTGGGGGAAAGCCCGCTTGACTTGCCGGTGGGTCGTCAGAAGATGCTTCGCTATGCGTTTGATGTTCATCGTTACCACCTTCCCGACGCGCCGCCGCCGCCAAAACCGCCGCCGCCTCCACCAAAATCGCCGCCCCCAAACCCCCCTCCACCGAATCCCCCATGCCGGCCGCCGATGCCGTACCCGCCCATACCGCCCCCTAACAAGGTAAAAAACAGCGCGATCACGCCCGCGACCAGCGCAATGGATACCGCGCCGACAAGTAACCAGGCGACAACCGCCACGGCTCCGCCCGTTGCGAGCGCGCCGGGGAATCTGCCCAGCACGGTGCGCAGCACCCCGCCCACCACGAGCGCAAGAATGAAAATGACGGGAACATACTGCTGAATATCTGCCGTGTTGCCGGGTGGCCTTCCTTCGGGTTGAGGCAACGGCTCGCCGTCGATAACCCGGATGATCCGGTCGACCCCGGTAGCAATGCCGCCATAGAAATCCCCTTGCTTGAAGCGCGGCGTAATGATCTCGCTGATGATGCGCTTGCTGGTGGCGTCATTGAGCGCCCCTTCCAGGCCGTAGCCCACCTCGATGCGCAGCGCACGGTCGTCCTTGGCGACGACAAGGATCGCACCGTCATCTATTTTCTTGCGGCCCAGTTTCCATTGCTCCGCAACGCGCAAGGCGTATTGCTCGATCGCTTCCGGCGCGGTGGTGGGAACGATCAGGATCGCGATCTGACTGCCTTTCCTGGCTTCAAACGCCTGCAAGGTCTGCTCCAGGCTGGCCTGCTGCGCTGCGGTGAGCGTGGCGGTCTGGTCGGTGACGCGCCCGCTCAAAGGCGGGACCGCGACCTGCGCTGCGGCCGGGAAAGCCAGGCAAAGCGCGAACGCAAGCAATGCCGCTCTTGCCGTGTTCATCATCACTTGGCGGCTCCCTGAGCCTCGCCTTGGGGCGTGGCCGGCGCCGAGCCGAAATCCACTGTAGGAGGCCTGGCGATTTCCTTTTCGTTTTCCACCGTGAAGTTGGGCTTCGCTTTGTACCCGAACGCCATTGCCGTCAGATTGGAGGGGAAGGAGCGCACCGTCACGTTGAACTCCTGCACCGACTTGATGTAGCGGTTGCGCGCAACCGTAATGCGGTTTTCGGTGCCTTCCAACTGTGCCTGCAGATCGCGGAAGTTGGCGTCGGACTTCAACTGTGGATAGTTTTCGGACACCACCAGCAGCCTCGAAAGGGCACCCGACAGCTCTCCCTGGGCGGCCTGGAATTTGGCAAACGCCTCGGGGTTGTTGATGAGCTCCGGGGTTGCCTGGATGCTGCCGACTTTGGCGCGGGCGTTGGTGACGCCCAGCAGCACCGACTTTTCCTGGGCGGCGTAGCCCTTCACCGTATTCACCAGGTTGGGAACCAAATCCGCACGGCGCTGGTACTGGTTCACGACCTCGGACCAGCTCGCCTTAATCTGCTCATCGTTGCGCTGCAACGTGTTGTAGCCGCATCCGGTAAGGCTTAACGTAACCAACGCTGCCAGGATTGCCCAGAATTTACGCATTTTATTTCTCCGAAGTTAATGACTTGCTGGATCAACGCGGCATGTCCTGTCCGTAGTTATGGATTCAGGGATGGAATTGCTTTCATAGCTGATTTCGCGCCGCAACAGTACGAGGCTGCGGCCCTCGGCTGTCACGCTCTCGCCGGCGGCGAACACGCGGTCCCCGGCTTCACGCTGCGGCGCGGCGGTGTCGAGCTCGGTCTGCCAGCGTCTGCCCCATGCTGGCGGCGGGAGCGTGAAGCTGACTGCCGCCTCATGCGCGTTGAGCAGGAGATAGAAACTGTCGTCGACGGCCGGTTCGCCGTGCCGGTCCACGCCGGGGATGGCACCGCCGTTGAGGAACACCGCGAGTGCCTTGGCCCAACCGGTACCCCAGTCCTGCTCGGTCATTTCCTGTCCGGCCGGGGTGAACCAGCCGATGTCGCTCGCGCCGACCGCGCGCAGCGCGTGCCCGACGAACCACGGATGACGGCGGAACACCCGATGCCGCTTGCGCAGCCGAATCAGGCCGCGGGTGAACGCGAGCAGTTCGGCATCGCTCCGCTCCCAGTCGAACCAGGAGATCGCGTTGTCTTGGCAGTAGGCGTTGTTGTTGCCGCCTTGGCTGCGCCCGAACTCGTCGCCGCCAAGCAGCATCGGCACGCCCTGCGAAAGCAGCAGCGTCGCCAGGAAGTTGCGCTGCTGGCGCGCACGCAGCGTCCGGATCGTCGGGTCGGCGGTCGGCCCCTCGACGCCGCTGTTCCACGACCGGTTGTGGTTCTCACCGTCGCGGTTGTCCTCGCCGTTGGCCGCGTTATGCTTGGCGTTGTAGGCGACGAGGTCGGCGAGGGTGAAGCCGTCGTGCGCGGTGACGAAGTTGACGCTGGCGCACGGCCGCCGGCCGCTGCCCTGGTAGAGATCGGCGCTGCCGGCCAGGCGGCGGGTGAGCTCCGGTAGCGCGTGTTCTGCGCCGCGCCAGTAGTCGCGCACGCCGTCGCGATAGCGGCCGTTCCATTCCGACCACAGCGGCGGGAAATTGCCGGCCTGGTAGCCGCCCTCGCCCAGGTCCCACGGCTCGGCGATGAGCTTCACCTGCGACAGCACCGGATCCTGCTGGATGATGTCGAAGAAGGCGCTTAATCGATCGACCTCCCGCGCCTCGCGCCCCAGCGCCGCGGCGAGATCGAAGCGGAAACCGTCGACGTGCATGTCCAGCACCCAGTAGCGCAGGCTGTCCATGACCAGTTGCAGGGCGCGCGGCTGGCGCATGTCGAGCGTGTTGCCGCAGCCGCTGAAGTCTTCGTAGGTGCTCGGATCGTCGGCGCGCAGCCGGTAATAGGCGGCGTTGTCGAGGCCGCGGAACGCGAGCGTCGGCCCGAGCTCGTTGCCCTCGGCGGTGTGGTTGTAGACGACGTCGAGGATCACCTCGATGCCGGCGCGATGCAGCG
>JAJYXA010000210.1 GCA_021791235.1 Pseudomonadota bacterium | reverse complement strand
CACCTTGATGCCGGACGACACCACGTTGCCCAACACCTTTTCAGCCAGGAACGAAGTCTTGTTCCACAGTGCAAACGGCACCAGCACGAAGCCTGCAAGCGTGGTCAGCTTGAACTCGATCAAGGTGACAAAGAGCTGCACCGCGAGCACGAAGAAACTCACGATCAGCACCAGCCAGGCCAGGAACAACACGACGACCACGTCAATGTTCACAAACACTTCAGGGAATCCCGCCACGTCGCTGATCTGCTTCAAAATTGGCGCACCGGCGTCGATGCCGACCTTGGCCAGCCTGCCCGGCTGCAGGAACTCGGCCTGGGTGATGGCCGAGCCAGACGCTAGCAACCCCAGTCCAGAGAAAGACCGGAACACGATGCCAGCCAGCAGATTGAAGTTGCCGATGATGTAGGCGAAGGCCCCCACATACAGCACCTTCTTGATGAGTTTGCCCATGATGTCGTCGCCGCCACCGCTGGCATGGCTCATGGCCCAGAACAGTCCGGCCAGCGTCATGTCGATCACCACCAGCGTGGCGGTCAGGAAGGCAACTTCTCCTCGCAGCAAGCCGAAACCGGAGTCGATATAGCGCGAGAAGACGTTGAGGAAATGATCAATGATGGAAACGTCGTTCATGACGCCCCCTCAACGACCGTAGAAATCGACGGTCTGCGGGGTGTACGGCGTGCCGTCGCCGATGAAGCGACGCCGCACTTCGCGGGCACGCTCCTGCACGGCAACGACGCGCGCCTGCTCCAGCGCGGTCGCCCGGTCTTGGGTGATCTGCAGTTGCTGTGCCTGGATGGCCTGCCGCGCCTGCAAGGCCAGCAGTTGGTTGGTGGCCTGCGTGGCTTGCAGCGCACCCACGGCAGACTGGCTGCGGTTCACCAGATCGGCCAATGTCTGCTCGTCGGATGCGAAGTTCTGCACCGCCTGCGACTGCACCTTGGTCGCGGTGCGCAGCGCTTCCAGCGAATTGCGCCAGCGCGAACGCGCATCAGTCGCCATCTGGCTTCCCGAGATGGAGGCGGAATACGCATCGGGGTAGAGTCGCTGGAATTCGGACTCCATCTGCGACACGTTGAACGCCAGGCCTTGGGCTTGCTGGATGAGCTGGTTGGTGGCCGACAGCGAGGCACGCAATTCATTCAATGCACTGAAGTCCAGGCCGGTGAGGTTCTTCGCCTCGTTCATCAGCGACTGCGCCTGGTTCTGGAGCTGCCTGATCTGGTTGTTGATCTGCTCCAGCGAACGCGCGGCCGTCATGATGTTCTGGGCCAGGTTGGACGGATCGATCACGACCCACTGCGCATGTGCGGCGGGCATGAGGGTCACCAACGTTGCGGCGGCAATGGCGAGGATGGTTTTTTTCATGATGCGTACTCCTGTGGGGTGGATGAATAGGACGGAAATGACGGAACAAGGTCGGCAGCCCAGTCGAGGCCGCGATGGCGCAGCCAGGCGGCTGCGAAGTCGGAAGACGATGCCGAACGGGAAACCGCATCGCGTACTTCGTCTATTGCGCGCTGGTCCTGCGGCGTCGAGGCGCCGGCAAAGGCCAGCGTGACCGGCCCCAGGTCCAGGTCGAACAAGCGATTGCCCAGCCGCGACTGGTAGTAGTAGTCGCGCTTGGGAACCGCCTCGGCCACGATGTCGATCTGGCGGCGGTTCAAACCGAAGCCTTCGTAGATCACCCTGATCTGCGGTTCGGTCGCCTGCGGGTTGGGCAAGAAGATGCGGCTCGCGCAGCTCTCGATGATCGCGGGCGCGATGGCAGAATCCTTGATGTCGGCCAGTGACTGCGTGGCGAAGATGACGCTGACGTTCTTCTTGCGCAGCGTCTTGAGCCACTGGCGGATGCGTGCGGCAAACACCGGGTCGTCGAGGAACAACCAGGCTTCGTCCAATATGAGCAAGGTCGGCGCACCGTCGAACCGTTCATCGAAGCGCGCGAACAGATAGCCCAGTACCGCCAGCACTGCCGCCTTGCTGTGCATCAGTTCTTCCATCTCGAAGCACTGCACGGAACCCGAGCCCAGGCGATCCGAGTCCGCGTCCAGCAGCTTGCCGTGGGCGCCGCCGAGCACGTAAGGTTGCAAGGCCTGGCGCAGCGCGTTGGATTGCAGAAGTACCGACAGCCCGGTCAAGGTGCGCTGCTCCACCGGCGCACCTGCAAGACTCCCCAGCGCCGACCAGATGGCGGCCTTTTCTTCCGGTCCGACGGTCACGCCTTCATGCAGCAACCGACCTTCCAGCCACTCGGACGCCCAGGTGCGGTAGCCCTCCTGGTCGATGCGGGCCAGCGGCTGAAAAGCAATCTCGCCGTCCATGCCCAGGTCGTAGTGTTCGCCCCCAAGTCCCAGGATGGTGGCGCGCATCGAGCGCCCCATGTCGAAGGCAAAGATGCACGAGCCGGGATAGCGGCGGAACTGCATCGCCAAGGTGGCCAGCAGCACCGACTTGCCCATGCCGATGGGACCGACCACCAGCGTGTTGCCCACGTCGCCAATGTGCGTCACCAGCCGGAACGGCGTGGCGCCATCGGTGCGCGTCACGATCAACGGCGGCCCATCGAGATGCGCATTGCGCTCCTGCCCGGCCCACACCGCCGATACTGGCATCAGGTGCGCCAGGTTCAGCGTCGAGATGATGGGCTGACGCACGTTGGCGTAGGCATTGCCCGGAATCGAGGACAACCAGGCGTCCACGGCATTGAGCGTTTCCGGGATCGTGACAAAGCCGCGGCCCTGGATGACACGTTCAATCCGACGCAGCTTTTCATCGGCAACCGAAGGATCGGAGTCGAGCACCGTCACCGTGGCCGTGACATAGCCGAAGGCCACTTGATCGCTGCCCAGTTCCTGCAGGGCCGCATCGGCATCCGCTGCCTTGTTCGAAGCGTCGGTATCGACCAGCGGACTTTCCTGCTGGAAGATGGTTTCGCGCAGCAGCGCCACCACGTTCTTGCGTTTGGCGAACCACTGGCGGCGCAGGCGCGTAAGTTCCTTTTCTGCTTCTGATTTGTCCATGCAGAGAAAGCGCGTGGACCAGCGGTAGGCGAAGCCCAGGCGGTTCAAGTCGTCCAGTAATCCCGGCCAGGTCGAGGTAGGAAAACCGCGCACCGATGCCACGCGCAAGTGCTGGTCACCCAGCATGGGTGCCAAACCTCCAACCAAGGCAGAATCGGCCAGCAAGGCATCGAGATAGAACGGATGCTCCGGCACAGCCACTCGATAACGCCGCGTCGAAACGGTCGCATGCAAGTAGGTCAGCGTCTGGCTGTCGTCCAGCCAGGCTATCTCCGGCATGACGCCATCGAGCAGGTCAAAGAAGCGATCCGTCTCCGAGACGAACGACTCCAGCCGTTCGCGCCAGTCCACGCCGCCCTGCGGCGTGTTCTCGTACAACAGCTTGGCGGCGCGAGCACGGGATTCCTCGGCAGGCAGGTACGCCAGCGTCAGGTGGTAGCTGCTCTCGAAATGGCTATGGTCTTCCTCAAACGAGGCCCGGCGTTCTTCGTCCACCAGCCAGGACAGCGGCTCGGGAAACTTCGACTGCGGATAGTCGGCAGCCGTGCGCCTCTCGGCTTCCACGAACAAGGCCCAGCCCGATCCCAGTCGGCGCAGCGCGTTGTTCAAACGCGCCGACGTGGCGATCAGTTCGCCTTGCGTGGCGCTGTCCAGGTCCGGCCCGCGAAAGCGGGCCGTGCGCTCGAAGGAACCGTCCTTGTTAAGCACGAGGCCCGGTGCAACCAACCCGGCCCAGGGCAACCAGTCGGCCAGTAGCGCAGGCCGCTTGCGGTATTCAGCGAGATTCTTCATGGCATGTTTATATGGACGCCTCCCGTTTGCCAAGGACGATGTGGGTGTGTTGGGACAGATAGGCTGCAGTTTTATATCCGGCCTGTGGTGCAGGCGGATGCCTGCTGGCCCTGATGGAATCCGCTGACCCGCGCCTCATTTCTCCAAAGGACTCGGAGTCCTTCACGCCATACAGGCTTGGCGGGTCACGGTCTGACCTGTTTGCCATCACACTTTTATCGACCTTGCGCAACCTTTATGGCGACCACTCCTTTCATCAAAGTGGTTGATACAACGTTGTGTGCCGTCCTACGCGGGCCGACTCACAAACCCTTTTTGGTACGTCCGTTCATGGGCGAGTAGCGCCCAGATCGTGCGCGCCATCTTGTTGGCCAGCGCCACCACCGCCACATTCAGCGGCCGGCGTCGGCGCAGTTCCGTGATCCACGGTTCCGGTTCCTTGGCGTGCGTCAGCACCGACCGCGCGCCGTGGATCAGCAGCGTGCGCAGGTAAGTGTCTCCGCGCTTGCTGATGCCCAAGAGCCGTATTCGTCCGCCGGTGCCGGTTTGTCGAGGAACCAGGCCCAGCCAGGCAGCGAACTCGCGTCCGGACCTGAAGGCCTTGGCATTGCCCATCGTGGCGACCACCGCCGTCGCAGTCAGCAGACCCACGCCGGGAATATCCACGATGCGCTGACAGGCTCGATCCTCCTTCTGCCAGACCTTCAGCCTGCGCTCGATCTCGCCGATCTGCTCGTCGAGCTTGCCGATGCGTTCCCATTGCTCGCGCAGGGTGTCGATCACCATCGCCGGCAGCCGGTCCGAAAGCCGCCGTAGTGCTTCGGCGATACCTTTCCCGACGCCGGCCTTGCCCTGCGGCATGACCTCGCCATACTCAGCCAGAAGCCCGCGCAGGCCGTTGATCTGGGCCGTCCGAAACTTCACCAACTGCTGGCGCATGCGGTGCAGGGCCAGGATGGCTTGCTGTTCCTCGGTCTTGACGGCGACCGCCTTGACGTTGGGCTGTTGCACCGCCGTCCAGATGGCGCGGGCGTCATGCGCGTCGCTCTTGTTGCCGCCGACGAAGGGCCGCACCGCCTTGGCCGGCATCAGCTTGACCCGGTGACCCATCGCCATGAGTTCCCTCGCCCAGTGCTGTGCGCCACCGCAGGCTTCCATGCCGATCCAGCACGGCGCCCGGTTGGCGAAATGTTCGAGAAACTTCTCGCGCTTGAGCTGCAGACTCACGATTTCTCCGCTCTCCATGTCGATCCAGTGCAACTGAAACACCCTTTTGGCGATATCCACGCCGACCACTGGTTTGCTATCCTTCATGTCGGACCCTCCGGTTTGCCTGTGAAGATCTTCGTATCTTCCACCTTGGGCACTTCGATGCCGTCGGCCCGTGAGGGTCCACCTCTCAACTCGTTACCACCGCAGAGTTATCCACGGCACCGGGCGCCGACGGTCCCTCTATCACCAGAAGCGACCGGCGCGGTGGGTAACTCGGGTTCAGCGCTCACGGGGTGGGAGGCGTCCATTTCATTTCTCCTCGGTCTCACACATCCAGCAGCGGGCGGTGTTTGATGTGCCGGGCGAACACGGCCATGAACTGCGGATCAAGCCGCGCACCCCAGACCGCCAGCGAATGGCCAACGATCCACAGCACCAGACCGGGAATCCACAATTGCAGGCCCAGCCCGACGGCGGCAGCCAGCGTGCCGTTGGCGATCGCCACGGTGCGCGGCGCGCCGCCCAGCAGGATCGGTTCGGTCAGCGAGCGATGCAGCGGAATCTCGAAACCACTGGCGAAGCCCGCAGCGAACTCATTGGTGGCATTCATGCGACCACCGCCCCGCCCGAGAACGAGAAGAACGACAGGAAGAACGAGGAAGCGGCGAACGCGATCGAGAGTCCGAACACGATCTGGATCAGCTTGCGAAAGCCGCCCGAGGTATCGCCGAAGGCCAGGGCCAGGCCGGTGGAAATGATGATGATCACCGCGACGATCCGGGCCACCGGCCCCTGGATCGATTCAAGAATGGATTGCAGCGGCCCTTCCCAGGGCATGCTGGAGCCGGCGGCGTGAGCCGTCGTCGCCAGGCACAGCATCAGTGCGGCGAGCACGACAACGTGCAAGGCCAGCCGCAGTTGCGGATTTACGGAGAAACGGGAAGTCGAAAAAGTGGTGTGCACGCTGTACGTCATGGCAGTTCTCCAGGGGTGGTTGAGGACGGGAGGAAAAGAATCGGAAGCGGCGGCGCGAGCGCGTCGTCGAGCTGGTAGCCGTGACCATCGAAACCGACGATGCGAGCGATGGTCTGAACATGGCGGGCGCGACCGCGCCCGGCGATGAAGACGACGACATTCACCGCCTCGGCGATCAGCGCACGCGGCGGTGTCAAAGCGACTTCGAGGATCAGTTGTTCCAGGCGCAGCAGCGCACCGTGGGCGGAACTGGAGTGAATCGTGGCAATACCGCCGGGGTGGCCGGTGCCCCAAACCTTGATGAGGTCCAGCGCTTCGCCGCCGCGCACCTCGCCGACGATCACGCGATCAGGGCGCAGCCGCATCGTGGCCCGCACCAGCTCGGCCATCGACACCACGTTAGCCCGCGTGCGCAGCGATACGTGGTCGCGGGCGGCACACTGAAGCTCCACGGTGTCTTCGAGCACCAGCACCCGATCACCGGTGGCGGCGATCTCGGCCAACAAGGCGTTGGCCAGCGTGGTTTTACCCGTGCTGGTGCCCCCAGCAATCAGGATGTTCTGCCGCTCGCGCACCGCGCGGCGCAGGAACTCGGCTTGTTCTTCGGTCAGAATGCCGTCCGCGACATAGCGCTCCAGACCGATGATGCTCACGGCGCGCTTGCGTAGGGCAAAGGCCGGCCCCGGCGCAGCCGGTGGCAGGATGCCTTCGAAGCGCTCCCCCGTTTCCGGCAGCTCGGCGGTCAGCAGCGGCTGGCCGTGATGCACCTCGGTGCCGACATGAGCAGCGACCAGCCGGATGATGCGTTCGCCATCGGCCTCGGACAGTTTGACGCCTGTCGGCGAGCGGCCCGACGACAAGCGATCAATCCACAAGGAGCCGTCCGGGTTGAGCATGATCTCCACCACGTCCTGGTCTTCCAGCGCGGCGGCGATCAGCGGCCCCATCGCTGTGCGCAGCATGCGGATACGCCGGTCCAGCGATGTGGCGGCGGATGATGGCGGCGCGGGCTGCAACTTAGGAGGCAACTTCGGGACGGCGATCATGCTCCGTCCTCCTGCATTGCTGCTTCTGCCAGCCGCGCAGCATCAGGCTGGATTTCCTCGTAGACCTCCTTGACCAGGCTGCGCCCGCGCAGCAGATGCCGGCCGAGTTGTTCGATGAACTGCTCGAAGCGTGCCTTGCCTTGGGCTTTCGCGGCTTCCTGATGGGCCTCCGGCACGGGCGTGCTGACCGTCAGGTAGTAGCGCACGTACAGCGCCAGCGTCTCGATCAGGATGTTCTGGTCGCGCTCCAGACGCTCGAACTGGCGCGACAGCCGGTCCAACCGTTTGGCGGTGGCCGCTTCGCGCTGGTCGCCCGCATCCGGCGACAGCCAGGACGCCAGCGCCGCTGCGACGATGGATGACTTGGACACGCCTTTCTTGGCGGCCAGTTCGTCCAGGCGCTTGGCATGGTCGGGTTGGATGAAGAGGTTCAGGCGGGCTTGGCTCATAGCTGGATTCCGTCGTCAGGGTCAAGGGCTGCCAGCCGCGTCGTGCGCTGCAAGCGCGGCGAAATCGAATCAGGCTGGAATGGGAGGGATGCCGAAAGAGGCAAAGGGAAATCGTCGTCATCGAGCAGCGACAGGTCGCTGGCCGACTGCTCGGGTTCGGGGCTGTAGGTGGCAACCTCGGACAGCTCCGGCTGCTGGCGCGGGCCGCCGTCATCAGCCGATTCACCCAGCCCAGCCGTGGCGGACGTGGCTGGCACGGCGGGGATGGCCAGGGCGCTCCAGTCGTCGGCGCGGGTGGCAGGCACGTCGGCGTAGTGCCCCGGAGTCAAGGTGGGCGGCGGCAGTACGCGCCGCTTGAAGTTGGCGTCAAGGTAATAACGCAACTTCTTGGCCTTGATCGGCGCTTGGCCGGAGACCATCACCACCGATTCATCAGGTGGCAGTTGCATGACTTCACCGGGCGTCAACAGTGGCCGCGCCGTTTCCTGGCGCGACACCATCAGGTGGCCCAGCCACGGTGCCAGACGATGGCCGGCGTAGTTGCGCTGCGCGCGCAGTTCGGTGGCGGTGCCCAGCGTCTCGGAGATGCGCTTGGCCGTGCGCTCGTCGTTGGTGGCGAAGCTCACGCGCACATGGCAGTTGTCCAGAATCGAATGGTTCTGGCCGTAGGCCTTGTCGATCTGGTTGAGCGACTGCGAAATCAGGAAGGCGCGCAGGCCGTAGCCGGCCATGAAGGCCAAGGCCGACTCGAAGAAGTCGAGACGTCCGAGCGCCGGAAACTCGTCGAGCATCAGCAGCAGCTTGTGTTTGCGTTCGATGCCATCGGAGCCATCCAGCGACTCGGTGAGGCGCCGGCCAATCTGGTTGAGGATCAGACGGATCAGCGGTTTGGTGCGGCTGATGTCCGAAGGCGGCACCACCAGGTACAACGACACCGGATGTTCGGCAGAGATCAGGTCGGCGATACGCCAGTCGCAGCGCGAGGTCACTTCGGCCACCGTGGGATCGCGGTACAGCCCCAGAAAACTCATGGCCGTGGACAGCACGCCCGAGCGCTCGTTGTCCGACTTGTTGAGCACTTCGCGTGCGGCCGATGCAACGACAGGATGCGGTGTTTCGCCCAGGTGGCGCGTGCTCATCATCCGATGCAGCGTCACCTCGAACGGGCACGCCGGATCGGACAGAAAGTTGGCGACACCGCGCAGCGTCTTGTCTTCACCGGCATAAAGCACATGCAGGATCGCACCGACCAGCAGCGAGTGACTGGTCTTCTCCCAATGGTTGCGCCGCTCCAGCGCACCTTCGGGATCGACCAGGATGTCGGCGATGTTCTGCACGTCGCGCACTTCATGCGCGCCGCGTCGGACTTCCAGCAGTGGGTTATATGCAGCCGATTTGGGATCGGTCGGGTTGAACAGCAGGCAGTGCGAGAAGCGCGAGCGCCAGCCAGCGGTGATGTTCCAGTTCTCACCCTTGATGTCGTGGATGACTGCGGACGCTGGCCATGACAACAGTGTCGGCACCACCAGACCCACGCCTTTGCCCGAACGCGTAGGTGCGAAGGTCAGGACGTGTTCCGGCCCTTCGTGGCGCAAATACTGACGGTCATGCAGGCCGAGGAAGACACCGGCCGGGCCGGTCAGCCCGGCCTTGCGGATTTCCTCGGTATCGGCCCAGCGTGCGGAGCCGTAGGTCGTGACCAGCTTGGACTGCCGCGAGCGCCATATCGACATGCCGATGGCGACCACCACGGCGACCATGCCGCTGACACCGGCGATGGCGCCGCCCGTGTTGAAGATATGCGGCGCATAGGCATCAAAGAAGAACCACCACTCGAACAGACGCCAAGGGTGGTAGACTGGTGTACCGAAGAAGTCGAACCAGGGAGTGCCAAGGCGTAGCTGATAACCCAGGGCGGCGGCGGTCCATTGTGTGGCACCCCACACGCCGGCTATGACGATGCCAAACACCGTCAGTACCTGACCGAACAGCACACTGGTCCCTTGCATTCTGACCTCCGAATTTTTCCTGCACATCACGCGCACAAATACGTGCCGCAGACGTGAGGTTCGGTGTCAACTCAGTGCCGGTCAAAGACCGTTATCGGCACAATCCAGGGAGAAAAAGAAAGATTTCCAGCAGGGGCGTAGACGAGAAAAACGCCGCAAGCGGATGCGCGTTGCGGCGTGTATGGCGATTTGTTGAAAGATTTTTTGCCGATATGAAGAATCGGCACGTACAGGGCCATGCGACGGGTATTGACCAGCCGCAGTATCGCTATCTGCGCGAGGCGATCAGTTCTTCGGGGCCGGCCCGGGCGTGTACGGTGTGCCGTTGCCCATGAAGCGCTTGTGCGTGGCTTCGGCGACGGCATTACACAGCGCATCGCCCAGCTTGGCACGGTCGGCCTTGCATTGCTTACGCAGCTCCTTTAACCGCTCGGGGTTGGCGGCCAGCGATTCAACAGTCTCTGTGGGCGCGGACTGGCCGCAGGCGGTCAGCAGTGCCACGAGCATCAGGGCAGTAATCATCTTCATGGCATGGCCTCTCACTGAACGGTAGCGGGATTCGATGCTTGCTCATCGACAGGGCTCACCCTGTCGATGAAGCGGCTCAACTGCTCGGAAGGTTCAATGTCTGGGCGCAGCAGATAGGTGGTCAGCATCGGCGAACGACCGGCCAGTGGGCGGGCAATCACATCGGGATTGCGGCATGCGGCAATCTGGCTTTCGCCTGCGAACCCCAAGCCGTAACCAGCGGCCACCAAGGTCATCATCAAGTCCAGCGTTGGCACACGATCCGCCACGATGGGCTTGGTATCCACTGTGCGCAGCACCCGCTTGACCTGCTGCCAGAAGCCCTCGCAGGTTTCGGGATGGCACAGCACCAGCGGATAGCGCAACACTTCGTCGAGCGGAATTCGGCGGTGCTTCAGGATCGGGTGGCGCGCCGGTACAGCGATCACCAATGGCTCACTCCAGATAGCCTCAGCGAGGATGCCTTCGCCCACTTCATCGGATTGTGCAAACCCCGCGTCATACAGGTCACTGTTCAGCCCCTTGATTTGCTGCGACAGCGGTGTTTCTGATAAGCGAATCTCCACCTCTGGTTCATCCTCGCGACACTGTGCCAGCAAAGCTGATAGTCGTGGCTGGGCGATGCCATCGGACAGCGCGATGCGCAGGCGGCCGTGGTAACCGGTAGCCGCCGCCTTCACGCTGGCTTTGGCTTGGTCAATCGCTGCGAAGACGCGATGAGCCTCCTCCAGAAAAACCTTACCGGCCCAGGTCAACTGCGTGCGTCGTGTCGTCCGCTCGAACAACTGCACAGCCAAGTGGGATTCCAGTTCCTTGATAGCCCGCGACAACGGCGACTGCTCGATGTGCAGCCGCTCGGCCGCGCGAGCGAAGTGCAGTTCCTCGGCCACGGCGATAAAGTAGCGTAAATGGCGCAATTCCAATTCAGCGCCCCCCGCCATCTCTTTCACTCTTCCACGTGCGTCCCCGACATTCCGGTTCAAGTGGCAAGCGAAAAACGCAGCACAACCATCGCTCGCTCCACCAACCTCCATGCAGCAGGACAAGCGATCGTGTCATGATGTCTATTGGTGTACCCATTGCAAAGTGGTCGCTCATCCTTTGGGGGTGCCGACAGCTCAGGCAGAAGCGCTTGCCTGATCCTCATAGGCCAACAGACGCAAGGCATTGATCACTACGACCACCGTCGACCCTTCGTGGATGAGCACCGCCACACCGATCCCCGCCCAGCCGAACAAAGTGGCGGGAATCAGCAGCGCCACCACGCCGAGCGACACCCGCAGATTCTGCCGGATGATGCGCCGCGATGCGCGGCTCAAGGCCACGGCAAAGGGCAGCTTCCCGAGATCGTCGGCCATCAGCGCCACGCCGGTGCACGCCGCCCCTCGGGTAATGCCAAGGATTGCTTGCGCCTTCGCCAGAGTCGGCAACAGCAATCTCCATGAATTGGGGATGAGCCTCAACAAACTTCAAAATAACGTCTGTCATGTCAGGTTCCTCAGCAACGCCAGCATGTCCTTGAATTCCCCGCTCACCCGATCCATGGCGAACTGGTACATCAATGCGTTCTCGGTGAATTTGGCCCTCTCCACATCCATTTCAACGGTATTGCCATCGATGCTGGCCTGTTGGGGAACGTGATATTTCAGAGGGATACTGGAATATTGTGCCGGCGCCGGAGTGGATAGGTGCCCTGCGGCGGTCGCCGACAATTTCACGGCGCCCCCTTGCATCGTCGTCCGTGCAAGACGCAATGCCGCCTGAAAATCTATATCGACCGCCTTGTAGCCGGGCGTATCCGCATTGGCGATATTCGATGCCAGGAGCTGCTGGCGATAGGCGCGCAGCCCTAGCGCAACCTCATGGATATCTTCGCCGCCCTCTTTTTGCTGCTGGCCCGCTAAGGGAATGTGCCTGGACCCGTTGGCCGGCGACGAGGAATTGGCTGCTGTGGCCGCCTCTCGGGAAAGCGATGCATTGGCTAACGCAAGCCTATAAGAGGCAGAGAACGCCTGCGCTGTTCCCTGGCCGGAATAATCATTGCTGGCAACCCCGGTAAGGCCGCCAGGGGTTACGCTGCCAATTCCTTTTATCTGACTCATACCATTCTCCTTGATCGTTCAAGTTCATGAACCTGGCGCTTGCAGCGCAGCCGGGCGCCTCCTAGCCCCGCTTCAGATCGTCGCGCTTCTGCAAGTACTCCTCGCGACCGATTTCTCCCCGAGCATATCGTTCTTCCAGGACGGACAGCGCGTCGGGCTTTTTCTCACCATCCGTGGCGTTCGAGCGGCGACCACCCATCAGGTACTTCACTACGGCCAGCACCAGCAGTATCGGAATCAGCCAGAAAAACGCCATGCCCAGCCAGCCCAGCCAATGCCAGCCCATGCCGTAGCCTTCATAATCCATCCACATGCTATTCTCCTTTAGCTAGCCATCGAGCAAAAGCGTATTCCCCAAGGATGCTGCTATGGGATCGCGCGGCGTCTCTTCTGTCTGAATGTTTTTCCAGCACCTGCCGTCATGTCGGCAGTTTACAATTCCCGGACTTCCACCTCGGTCATCTCCGTGCCGAGTCGCGCCGTTTTCACAAGCTTAAGCGCAATGCGACGGTTTCCCTTGGCGTAGACATGGGTCTCTTCCGTGGGGGAGGCGGCAGTTACTTCTTTGGTGAATCCCCGCGTCGCCATCTCGCGGGCGTAAAACGCGATGACCTCGGCGAAGCTGGCCTTGCCTTTATAGGCCACACGTCGTTTTTGCTCCTGGACACTGAAGGCGACTCGCATCATGCCGGGAAAACGCGGGACGCCCGCGATGTCTTCTCCGCCCACATCCTGCCTGGGCAGGGCCGCGCCCGGCGCCCACTCTTCGACCTTTTGCCCCAGCTCGGGCGGCACGAGCGCCTTAACTCGCTCCTTGAGTCCGGGCAACATCTCCTCGGCCTTTTGCACGGGCTGCGCGGCGATTTGTTTGCCACCGGCGAGCCACTGGGGCAACCTGTCCGTGACAAGACCTACGCCGGCGATAACCCCCCAGACGAGGAGCACCAGTAAAATCACCAAGCCCAGACCGCCGATCCAGAACCATCTGCTCATACCCACCCCTCAGTCGAACAAATCGCGCAGGAAGGACTTGCGCGGCTTACCCC
>JAJYXA010000479.1 GCA_021791235.1 Pseudomonadota bacterium | reverse complement strand
GCAGGGATAAATGGCAGTCAACCCGGCCGCCCTCAATGTGATTGCACGAGGGCGCCGGGCGGAATCATTCGCCCGCCTTGCGCGGCTTTCTTGTCTGTGTTACCAGGAGTCGGATCATGCGGGTCGGTATTCCGCGGGAAATACTGCCGGGCGAGACGCGCGTCGCGGCCACGCCGGAAACGGTCGGCAAGCTGCGCGCGCGCGGCATAGAGGTGCTGGTCGAGCGCAAGGCCGGCGATCAGGCGCATTTCAGCGACGCAGCCTATGCGGCCGCTGGCGTCGTGCTGGTCGACACCGCTGCCGCGCTTGGCGCCGAGGTCGTGTTCAAGGTGCACAAGCCGACGCGCGACGAGATCGCGCAGATGAAGCCGGGCGCGCTGCTCATCGGGCTGCTCGACGTTTGCCACGACGACGGCACCTGGAAGGCGCTGGCCGACCAGGGCGTGAGCGCGCAGGCACTCGAGTTGATCCCGCGCATCTCGCGCGCGCAGACGATGGACGTGCTCTCCTCGCAGGCCGGCATCGCCGGTTACCGCGCGGTGCTCGAGGGTACGCGCCTGTACGCGCGCTTCTTTCCGCTGATGATGACCTCGGCCGGTTCGGCCAAGCCGGCGCGCGTGATCGTGCTCGGCGCGGGCGTGGCCGGGTTGCAGGCGATTGCCACCGCGCGCCGGCTCGGCGCGCAGGTGTACGCCTACGACGTGCGCCCGGAGGTGAAGGAGCAGGTCCACTCGCTCGGCGCGAAGTTCATCGAGCTCGACATCGGCGAGTCCGGCGCGGGCGCGGGCGGCTATGCCAAGAAGCTGAGCCAGGATGCGCAATGGCGCGAGCAGGCGCTGTTGGCCGGGGAGCTGAAAAAGGCCGACGTGATCGTCTCGACCGCGCAGATTCCCTGCATGCCCGCGCCGGTGCTGATTACCGAGGAGGCGGTGATCGGGATGCGCGACGGCTCGGTGGTGATCGACATGGCCGCCGCCAGCGGCGGCAATTGTCCGCTGATCGAGCAGGACAAGACCCTGCGCAAGCACGGCGTGATCCTGTGCGGCATCAGCAACTACCCGGCGCTGATGCCGACCGATGCGAGCAATTTCTACTCGCGCAACGTGATGAACCTGCTGTTCCACATCCTTGACCTCGGCGGCGGCAAGCTCGACCTCGCCAAGGCGATGGAGGAGGACGAGATCGTCGGCGCGTCGCTCATCGCCCACGACGGGCGCCAGCGCTGGGAACCGAAGATCAAAAAGGAGTAAGCCACCATGTCCGAACCGATCGTTGCACTGTATGTATTCGCGCTGGCCTGCTTCATCGGCTACTTCGTCATCTGGGGCGTGACGCCCTCGCTGCACACGCCGCTGATCGCGCTCACCAACGCGATCTCGGGAATCATCATCGTCGGCGCGCTGCTGGTGGCCGGGTTCGGTGACGGCGCCGGGTTGGTGGTCGGCTGGATCGGCTTTGTCGCCGTCGTGCTGGCGAGCATCAACATCTTCGGCGGCTTTGTGGTGACACAACGCATGCTGGAGATGTTCCGCAAGAAGCAGTGATCCGGGGAGATTGAACGATGCCCTACGCTGACTGGCAGGCGCTCGCCTATCTACTCGCCGGCTCGTTGTTCGTGCTCGGCCTGCGCGGCCTCACGCACCCGGTATCCGCACGGCGCGGCAATTACCTGGCGATGGCCGGCATGGTTATCGCCATCATCGCCACCGTCGGCGCGCCGGAGGTGAAGGCCTATGGCTTCATCGTTACCGGCATCGTCATCGGCGGCGTGATCGGCACGGTCATCGCGCGCCGCATCGCCATGACCGCGATGCCGCAACTCGTGGCGCTGCTGCACAGCTTCGTCGGCCTCGGCGCGGTGCTGGTCGCGCTTGGCACCTACCTGACCCACGCGCACGGCGGCGCACTCGGCGCGGTGCTGCGCGCCGAGCTCGGCATCGGTGCGCTGATCGGCGCCGTCACCTTCACCGGCTCGCTGGTGGCGTTTGGCAAGCTGCAAGCTCTGCTGTCGACACGCCCGCTGCTGTTTCCCGGCCGTCACCTGGTCAACCTAGCGCTGTTCGTGCTGGCACTCGCCGCGACCGTGCACTTTGTCGGCGGCGGCTCGTTCGCCACGCTGGTGTTGCTCGCGGTGCTGGCCGCGCTGCTCGGCGTGCTACTGATCACGCCGATCGGCGGCGCCGACATGCCGGTGATCGTGTCGATGCTCAATTCCTACTCGGGCTGGGCCGCTGCGGCGACCGGCTTCACCCTGCACAACGACCTGTTGATCATCGTCGGCGCGCTGGTCGGGTTCTCCGGCGCGATCCTCTCCTACATCATGTGCCGCGCGATGAACCGCTCCATCGTGAGCGTGGTGCTGGGCGGCTTCGGCGGCGGCGGCGATGCGGCTGCGGCCGCCGCCTCGGGTGACAGGCCGGTGCGCGTGGCGGCGGTCGAGGACGCCGCATTCCTGATGGACAACGCGAGCAAGGTGTTCATTGTGCCGGGGTATGGCATGGCGGTGGCGCAGGCGCAGCACGCGCTGAACGAGCTGCGCGAGGTGCTGGGCGAGAAGGGTATCGAGGTGAAGTTCGCCATCCACCCGGTCGCCGGCCGCATGCCCGGCCACATGAACGTGCTGCTGGCCGAGGCCGATGTGCCCTACGAGCAGGTAGTGGAAATGGAGGAGGTCAATCCCGAGTTCTCTGCCTGCGACGTGGCGCTGGTGGTCGGGGCGAACGATGTCACCAATCCCGCCGCCAAGACCAACAAGGCCAGCCCGCTCTACGGCATGCCGATCCTCGAAGTGTACAAGGCGCGCCATGTGCTGTTCATCAAGCGCAGCATGAAGCCGGGCTATTCCGGCGTGGACAACGAACTCTTCTACCGTGATAACTGCGCGCTGGTGTTCGGCGATGCCAAGGCGGTGTGTGAAAAACTTGTGGCAGAGTTGCGCGGCGGGCATTGAGACCCGATCCAAACGCATGACGGAGGTCGGCATAGCACAGCAGGTGACGGCCAAGGTCGGGCAGGTCTCGGCCAGTGCCTCCGAGGAAACGGTACGCGACCTTGAGCCCATGGCCGCTCCTCAATTGCAAAAAGGCCTTGGCAGGAATGGCGGGCGGCAGGGTGCTCAAGGTCATCGTTCACCCTGAAGACGAGGATTCCAATATGGCTATCGAGACCTTCTGCAAACAAACCGGCCACGAATTCATCGGCCACTCGAATGAGCAAGGCTTTCGGGTTTGCTACGTGAAGAGCAGGACGCCGCAGGGATAAATGGCAGTCAACCCGGCCGCCCTCAATGTGATTGCACGAGGGCGCCGGGCGGAATCATTCGCCCGCCTTGCGGGCGTTCATCGCCGTGTCCACCGTGTTGCGGTCGAGATGGGGGGCGAACATCTCCATGAATGCATACGTATAACCGCGCAAATAGGTATGACGGCGAATGCCGATTTTGGTCGTGCTGGGCTCGAACAGATGGCCTGCATCCATCGCACGCAGGTTCCGGTCGCGCTCGGGATCGAAAGCCATGCTGGCCATAATGCCGACGCCCAGGCCCAGTTCCACATAGGTCTTGATCACATCGGCGTCGATGGCTGTAAGCACAACATTGGGGCTCAGCTTGCGCTGGGTGAAGGCTTTGTTGAACTGCGAGCGCCCGGCGAATGCGAAATCGTACGTGATGATGGGATATTCGGCGATGCGCTCCAACGTCAGCGTACGTTCGCTCAACAGCGGGTGTCCTGGCTGGGCGATGACGCACCGGTTCCACTGGTGACAAGGCAGCATCACCAGTTCATCGCACAACGCGATCGCCTCGGTGGCGATGGCGATATCCGCTTCACCAGAAAGCACCATCTCCACGATCTGGGTCGGATTGCCTTGGTGCAGCCGCAGTTGAACCTCTGGATAGCGTTCGGAAAATGTCTTGACAACCGGCGGCAAGGCATAGCGGGCTTGGGTGTGAGTGGTGGCGATGGACAGGCTGCCCGTGGTTTCGTTGGCGAAATCCTCGCCCACCCGCTTCAGGTTTTCCGTCTCGCCCAGAATGCATTCTGCAATCGTCAGTATTTTCTGGCCTGGTTCTGTTATCCCGGTCACCCGCTTGCCGTTGCGGACAAGAATGTCCAGGCCTAGCTCCTCCTCCAGCAGCCGAATCTGCTTGCTGATGCCGGGTTGCGACGTGTACAGCCTCTCGGCCGCCAGTGAGATATTAAGTCCCTGCCTGGCGATTTCACGAAGATAGCGTAATTGCTGAAGGTTCATTTATATGTCAAAAAGTTATAAGAATGTAAATTAATATTCTTTTTGATTATAAAGCAACCGAATTACCATGGCAGCAATTCATAAAAATACAGGTGCAAGTATGGAATGGATGTACACGTTGGCAGGACTCGGGGTGGGTTTTGCCGTCGGTATGACTGGAGTGGGTGGCGGTGCGTTGATGACCCCGCTACTGGTGCTGGGTTTCGGAGTTTCGCCGTCGGTCGCGGTGGGCACCGACCTCCTCTACGCCGCGATTACCAAGAGCGTTGGAGTTTGGGTACACGGCCGCAAGGGGACGGTGAACTGGAAGATCGTCGGTTTGCTGGCGGCGGGCAGTCTTCCGGCGGCCTTGGTCACGATCGGCATGCTCAAGTTGCTCGCCGCGGACACCAGCCGGCTCCAGGGGCTGATAACCGATGCGCTTGGGGTGGCACTGATACTGACAGCGCTGGCGCTCCTGTTCAAGGATCGACTGATAACAAGCATGGCTCAAGGGCGAATCGCGTCGTCTGGGATGCACCGTTGGCGAGCGCCAACCACGATTCTGGCAGGGGTGGTGCTGGGTGCTCTGGTCACCTTGACTTCCGTCGGCGCAGGGGCGCTGGGAGCCGTAGTGCTGTTTTTGCTCTATCCGCGCCTGCCGGCGGCGCATATCGTCGGCACGGATCTGGCTTACGCGGTTCCGCTCGTGACGATAGCCGGGCTGGGGCACTTTTACTTCTTGGGAACGGTGGATGTGCCGCTGCTAGGCAGCCTGCTGCTGGGCTCCCTGCCTGGAATCTGGCTCGGCTCCCATATTGGGACCGCAATTCCGGAGCGGGTGCTGCGGCCGATTCTGGGGGGCATGTTGGCTTTTATTGGCGTCAAATTGATTTGATCTGGTAACCGCAGCAAAGGCTATGACAGGGGTCACTCATGAATCATGAAGAACATTTAGTTGATTACAAAGAAATAGATCGTTTCGACCAGGCGCTCCAGTCATATTTCAGTGGTGAAATGGATGCCGACCGCTTCCAGGCGGTGCGCCTGCAACAAGGGGTCTATGGCCAACGCCAGGACGGCGTGAACATGGTGCGCATCAAGGTACCGGGCGGCCAACTCACGCCGGTGCAACTGACCGCGGTGGCGGAAGCCCTGGAGAACTACGCGCCGAAGCACAAAGTGCATATCACTACGCGCCAGGACATCCAGATGCACTATGTGCCGCTTGAGGACACCCCGGCCGTGTTGCGCCGCCTGACCCAGGCCGGCCTGACCACGCGGGAAGCCTGCGGCAACACGGTGCGCAACGTCACCGTTTGCCCGCTAGCCGGGGTGTGCCCGCGTGAACACGTGGACGTGGCGCCGTTCCTGCAAGGCGTGGTTGGCCATTTCCTGCGCCATCCGCTGACCCAGAACCTGCCGCGAAAATTCAAGATCAGCCTATCCGGCTGCGAAGCCGATTGCGCGCAGGGGCTGATGCATGACTTGGCTGTCGTGGCCATAAGAACCGTTGATGGCCGCTTCGGATTCAAAGTGTTGGCCGGCGGCGGCTTGGGACACAAGCCGCACGAGGCCATCGTCGTGGAGCCGTTCATCGAGGAAAAGGATTTATTGCCAGTGATGGAAGCTATTGTGGTTCTCCACAACCGGTATTCCGACCGCGCCAAGCGTGCCAAATCGCGCATCAAGTTTCTGGTCGACCGCTTTGGGGCCGAGGGTTTCGTGACGAGGTACCGCGAGGAACTGAGCCGTACCCGGGCGGCTTTGGCTGCTCACCCCTATCCGAAAGGACAATGGCAAGGCGGTGAATCCGGCGATGCTCCTGGCCCTGGGGCGCCGCGGCGCCTCTTTAAGCAAAAACAGCCGGGTCTGTACGTGTTTCCCGTGAGCGTTCCCCTTGGGGGCCTCGATGCCGAGCAATTGCGGGGTATCGCCGCGCTGATGGAGGACTTGGGCCTGAGCGATGTGCGCACCACCCAGGACCAGAACCTGATGCTGGTGAACGTCCCCGAACCGCTCCTGTCGGCGGTGAGTGCAAGGCTTGGCGCCTTACGCCTGCAAGCACCACGGCCCGGTGATGACGTAGTGGCCTGCCCCGGCACCTCCACTTGCCGGCTCGGCATCACTTCCTCCATGACAGTGGCGCCCAAGCTCGTCGGAGGCAAACGGAACCTGCGGATACGCGTGTCCGGCTGCCATAACGGATGCGCCCAGCCGGAAACCGGCGACATCGGCATTTTCGGCGAGGGTCGGCGCATGCACGGCAAGCTGATCCCTCATTATCAAATGTACTTCGGCGGTAACGGTTGCGGTGGAGGCGGGTTGGCGATCAAAGGGCCGTCGGTGCCGGCGGCCCGTATCGAGAAAGCGGTGGAACGGCTGCGGGAAGCCTACGCGAGCGCCGACGAACCCTGGGAGTCGTTCTTCCATTGGGTGAGGAAGCAGGAGCGGGGGTATTTCGACCAGCTGCTCGCCGACCTGGTGCACGTTTCGGAGGCGGACCTGCAACAGGTAGCCCGGGATCACGGACATCGGGTGGAGTTCAAGGTGCTGCAACTGGGCGGCGGGGAATGCGCCGGCGCCGTCCAGAATCTGGTGGCCGCGAAATTTTCCGAGGCAGCCTATGAACGCGATTGCCGCAATGCCTTCGCGGCGCAGCGCAAGCACGAGGAGGCCTTGGACTGCGCCGGGGCGATGGCGCGGCTCGTCGGCCAGGCGCTCCTCTTCCTCGCCGGGCAGGATCACAAGGTGGACGAGTTGTCCGATGTGGCGTGGCGGTTGAGGGATGAGCGTTCGGCATACCACCTGCTTGGGGAGAGGCTCGCGCTTTTGGTTGGGCGCCTGGCGGAGCTCAGAGCAAGCTTCGACGACGCGGCTTTTGCCGATGTCGTGACAGAAATTGATGCGTGGGTGAAAGAGGCTGAGCAAGCCTGCGCATTGGCCGATCCCCGGCTCAACCAGCCCGGCGTGTCTTCCCGGCCTCGGCTGGGAGCGAGCGGAGTCGCTGCGAGTGTCGACGTGTCTGAACACCCATGTCCCATCAATTTTCTCAAGGCGAAGCAGGCGCTTGACAAGCTCGCGGCGGGCGACGTGCTAACCGTGAAGGTGTGTTCCGGCCGCGCGGACCGACTGGTTCCGGAGAGCTTAGAAAGCATCGGGCACAGCATTTTGTCCAGACAGGAAGAAGGCGATATCACCTTGATATCGGTCCGCAAGACCGGGGGCAAAAATCTGATGAAGGAGGAAAAAAGCAAATGAGTTTGGAGCAAAAAATCGAAGAAGTTGTTGCGCTTTTGAAAAGCATCGAACGCGACTACGCACCCGCCGCGTTTGCCAACAGCCTGGGGGCGGAAGACATGGTGCTGACCGATCTGATCGTCAAGCACGCGCCCGGAATCGAGATTTTCAGCCTCGACACGGGACGTCTGCCGGAAGAAACCCACCGGCTCGTGCATCAACTCATCAGCCATTACAAAGCGCCTCTGCGTATCTATTTTCCTGAGGATTTGGCGGTCGAGCACTATACCCGCCGACACGGCCCCAATGGTTTTTACGAGAGCGTCGAGCAGCGCAAGGCTTGCTGCCAGATCCGCAAGGTGGAGCCCCTGCGGCGCGCCCTCCGGGGGAAGAAGGCCTGGCTTACCGGGTTGCGTCGGCAACAGGCCGCAACACGCACGGAGTTGCTCCTCTCCGAATGGGATGCGGATCATCGGTTGCACAAGTTCAACCCCTTGGCGGAGTGGAAGCATGCGGATGTGTGGGCCTATCTCTATCAATTTGACGTGCCCTACAACGAGTTGCACGACCAGGGATTTCCGAGTATCGGCTGCGCCCCGTGCACGCGTGCTGTCGCGTTCGGGGAGGATGTGCGTGCGGGACGCTGGTGGTGGGAATCGCCTGCGACCAAGGAATGCGGATTACATGTTGTGGCGGCAAAGAAGAAAGTTGCCTGACTGTTGCCGCGGAGCGCGGCTGTGATGGTTCGTCCGTCGGAATCGACGATGGCGGCCGCTAATAGAGACATGATTGAAGGAGATAGGCGGACATGGAAATCGAAACTCTGATCAAACCAAATATCGTCGTGGATATGACGGGGCTGGTTTGCCCCCATCCCTTGCTGGGCGCGAAACGTGTACTGGAGGACATGAAAACCGGCGAGGTGTTGCTGTTGAAATCAGATTGCTCCGGCACGCGGGATGACCTGTTTTCCTGGGCGAAGGCGACGGGAAACGAGGTCGTCCACTCCGAGAAGCAGCCCGGCGGCGCGACCGAATATTACGTGCGCAAGGGAAAAAAGGCGGCGATCGCGCCCAACGTGACTCTGGACGTGACGGGCCTGGTTTGCCCCGGTCCGGTGATCGAAGCGAAGAGGATTTTCAACACCATGTCCCAGGGGCAGATCATGAAACTGGTCAGCACTTGCCCGTCTGCCAGGGACGAAGTCGGCACTTGGTGCGCCGCGACCGGGAACGTGTTGCTGGACACCCAGGAAACTGGGCCGGGCGTATGGTCCTTCTTCATCCGCAGGGGACCAGGGCGATGAGCGAACGGTTTGTGGCGGCCTGGCATGGCGAATAATTTGTGCAATGCCGTGCTCATTCTCGGTGTGACACGCTCGGGACGTACTTTCCGGCCTGGTGATTGGGTCGACAGGCTGGCTGGGTGGTTTTCAACTTTCGGCAAGGACAGGCTGTTGAAATATTCCCCCTGCGTCAGGCCGGTCGTCGTCGACGGGATACGCGGATTACTGGTGGATGGCAGCCTCTTGAAAAGCGATCCGGGCGCGTTCCGTTTTCTGATGGATTTTGCTGCCGGCAACGATCTGTTGGCCCGGTGCCTTGGAGGGGCTGTCAGGGATGTTTCCAGGCCAGACGGGGTTGCGGCTTTGCGGGATACCGGTTCGAAAACCAGTTCGATGACTTCAATGCCGTGATGTTCCTGCACGCCGTGCGGGAGCATGAGCTGGACAATGTGGAAATGCTCGGCGCCATCCTGCAGCGCAGGATCATGGGCGCGAACAAAAAGGGCCCCCTTGGTTTTGTGCTTGGTTTTAGTAGCGTGCGTTCCACGCACCAGGGTGCGCATGGCGCACCCTGCATGCTCATTTGTTTAAAGAGAAAGTACGTAATTATGAACAACCATACCTTTACCCATCTGGACGCGCTGGAAAGCGAATCCATCCACATCATGCGCGAGGTCGCGGCGGAGTGTAGGAATCCCGCGCTGCTCTTTTCCGGCGGCAAGGATTCCATCGTGATGCTGCGCCTGGCGGAGAAGGCGTTCCGTCCGGCACGCTTCCCATTCCCGCTGGTGCACATCGACACCGGGCACAACTTCCCTGAGGTGATCGCGTTCCGCGACAAGCGTGCTGTTGAATTGGGTGAGCGACTGATCGTGCGTTCGCTGGAAGATTCCATCAAGAAGGGCACTGTCGTGCTCAAGAGCGAAACGCAGAGCCGCAATATCTTTCAGTCCGTCACGCTGCTGGAGACGATTGCGGAATTTGGCTTTGATGCCTGCATGGGCGGCGCACGGCGCGATGAAGAAAAAGCGCGCGCCAAAGAGCGCATTTTCTCGTTCCGGGACGAGTTCGGCCAGTGGGATCCCAGAAATCAGCGCCCCGAACTTTGGAGTCTCTACAACACCCGCGTCAACCCCGGCGAGCACATGCGGGTGTTTCCCATAAGCAATTGGACTGAGATGGATGTCTGGCAATACATCGCACGGGAAGCGCTTGAAGTGCCCAGCCTTTACTTTGCCCACGAGCGCGAGGTTATTCGCCGCAGCGCCCAGTGGCTCCCCGTCTCATACCTGGTGCAGCCGGCGCCGGGCGAAACCGTAGAGAGGCGCTCGGTACGCTTCCGCACGGTGGGCGACATGAGTTGCACCTGCCCGGTGTTGTCGAAGGCGGTAAGCATCGAAGAGATCATTCGGGAAACTGCGGCGACCGCTATCACCGAGCGCGGCGCAACCCGGATGGATGATCAGACATCGGAGGCGTCCATGGAATTACGTAAAAGAGAAGGGTATTTTTAATGGCGACTGAAGATATCAACTTGGCTCCACCGACGAATCTGCTTCGGTTCATCACCGCAGGCAGCGTGGACGATGGCAAGAGTACCTTGATCGGTCGTCTGCTGTATGACAGCAAGGCTATTTTCGCGGACCAGCTTGATGCCATCGAGCGCGCCACCCGCCGCCGAGGCATGGAAGGGGTGGACCTCGCGCTGTTGACCGACGGGCTGACGGCAGAGCGTGAACAGGGCATCACCATCGACGTGGCCTACCGCTATTTCGCCACGCCCAAGCGCAAGTTCATCATCGCCGACACGCCCGGCCATGAGCAATTCACCCGCAACATGGTGACGGGGGCCAGCACGGCAAGCCTGGCGGTGATCCTGATCGATGCGCGCAAAGGGGTCCGTACCCAGTCCCGTCGTCACGCCTACATCGCGAGCCTGTTGGGTATCCGTCATTTGGTCGTGGCGGTCAACAAGATGGATCTGGTCGGCTATTCCGAAGCCGCGTTTGAGCAGATCAAGAGCGAATTTACCGAATTCTGCGCCAAGCTGGACGCGCACGATCTCCACTTCATCCCGATGTCGTCACTCCATGGCGATATGGTGGTTGAAAGGGGTGACAACATGCCTTGGTATCAGGGCAGTACGTTGCTGTATCTGCTGGAGAATATCGCGGTCGCCGATACCTTCAATCTGCGCGACTTCCGATTTCCGGTGCAATTTGTCAGCCGGCCGCAAATGCCGGGCTTGCACGATTTCCGCGGCTACATGGGGCGCATCGAATCGGGCTGCATCCGGGTCGGCGATGATATTACGGTGCTGCCCGGCGGGCAGATATCGAAAGTGAAGGAGATTTACGCCTTCCATGACAGGAAACTCCCCGAAGCCTTCGCGCCGCAATCAGTGATTCTCACCCTCGAAGACGATATCGATGTCTGCCGCGGCGACATGATCGTGCACCGGCTCGATCGGCTGTCCGAGGAAACGGCCGTATACCAGAGCCATCGTCCGCAGGTCGAGAAGGAGTTTGAAGCCATATTGTGCTGGCTGGACGATAAGCCCATGGACTCGGGGCATATCCATCTGATCAAACACACTACGCACACCATAAAAGCGACGATCCAGGCGATGCACTACAAAGTGGATGTCAACACCTTGGAGCACAACGACAACGCAAGCGGTCTCCAGACGAATGAAATTGCCAGCGTGTCCATCAGGACGCAATGGCCTTTGGTGCGCGACGCTTATGAGGACAACCGTGCAACCGGCGGATTCATCGTCATTGACCCCATCACGAATGCTACCGTGGCGGCAGGCATGATCTGCAGAGAACGTACTTAATCCGGCGGTTGACCGCCGGATTAAGTTTGAAGTGAACAATGCATATACGGGGCGTTACCATGCAGTAATGCGCATAGCTGATCTTGGGCGTGGCGCTGTTCGGATTGTAGCGTTTGGCATACAGCCCCAGCGGATCGGTGAAGTTCACCGGGTTGTTCCGCACATAGGCATACTGGTTGATGCCATCCGGCATCCCCGCCGGATCTCTGGAGATGAACCTGCCTATGGTCGGGTCGTAGTACCTCGCCCGGTAATAGATCAGCCCTGTCACATCCGGCTCGCGTCCGGTATAGCCGTACTGCGGAATCGCCGCACCCGCGGTCTGGGTCTTGTTGCCCCAGGCGTCGACGCTGCACCTGCGTGCCGCCGCCTTCGGGGGTGGTGTAGACCTCGACCTCGGCCAGGCTCACCATATTGTCGTTGGCGGTCTGGCCGTTGCTGGCATCGTCCACCAGGATGATCCTGAGCTTGGTGGTGGCCACCGGAGCAAAGCTTACGTGGCGGATGACGTTCTTGTTGCCGCTCACCGTGCCCTGCGTCACCCAGGCGCTGCCGCTCCAGGTCTGCACGGTGTAGGTGCTGACGTCGAAGCTGCTGGCGGGGGCGTAGGTGTCGGTTTCCTTCGGCTGCGGGTTGCTGGTGAGGCCGGGGTTGCCGACGAGCACGACTTCCTCGATTTCGCGCGTGCCGGCGAAGGCGATGTCCAGCGTCCTGCCGGAGGTGACGGTCCAGTGGCCGGAGGCGGCCGAGCGGTCGCCGTCTTTCAGGGTATTGACGTTGCTGGCGACGCCGCCGACGGTGTAGCTGCCGCCGCTGCCTTCGGCGAAGGCGACGCCGGGCTCGCGCACGGCGTTGACGCGGGTCTGGCCGTTGCCGGAGAGGGCGACGGCGCTGGAGAGGCCGTCGGCGTGGTAGTAGCGCGCGAGGGCGTCGGGGCCGGCGGTGGCGCCGGTCGTGCGGATGAGCGGGTCGTCTCAGGCGGGGCCGTGAGTGTAGACGGCCTGCGGGCTTGTCCAGCCGGCGTACTCGGCTGCGAGGTCGGGGCCCTGGTAGAGGGAGTGCGTTGCGGTGCCGGAGACGGTTTTGCGGATGCGGTGGCCGTCGCTGTCCTCGACTTTGTTCAACAGGCCGCCGGGGCTCCAGTCGTGGGTCAGGGTCTTGGCCGCGCTCATTCCCGGGCGGGAGTCGGTGATGCCGGTGACGCGGTGGGCGGTGTCGTAGACGTAGGCGAGCGTGGCGCCGGCGGCGGTCTTGGTCTTGCGGTTGTCCCAGATGTCGTAGCCGAGGGTTTCGTCGGTGGTGCAGGTGTTTTCCGGACGCTTTTAAATGGCGACAATAGCCAAGGAGGTGTCAGATGGAAAGACACAAGAAGCCCCCCCAAGCATGGCAAATTCCCCAGGAAGCCCTCCAAGAGCAGATCAGCGCAGTCTCGTTGGCCGAAACAGGGTTCGATTTCCTCCAGGATCGTTTGAGGATGCCCCGACATTGTTCCTGGGGTGGAACATGGAATGCAGCGTTACTAACCGCTTGGTTGCAACGAATGTGTATATCTGAGTTGTACTGATGCACGCATGACCCAGCAGCTCCTGGATCACCCGCAAATCGGCACCAGCG
>JAJYXA010000177.1 GCA_021791235.1 Pseudomonadota bacterium | reverse complement strand
ACCAACTACCACGCCGCGGGCGGCCCCGGCATCCGCGTCGACTCGCACGTCTACCACGGCTATTACGTGCCGCCGCACTACGACTCGATGATCGGCAAGCTGATCGCCTACGGCGATACCCGCGACCAGGCCATCGCCCGCATGCGCGGCGCGCTGATGGAAATGGTGATCGAAGGCATCCAGAGCAATATCCCGCTGCACCAGGACCTGATGCACGACGCCGCTTTCATCGCCGGCGGCACCAGCATCCATTACCTGGAGCACAAGCTGGCGGAGGAGAAGGCTTGAGGGGCTAGGATTTAGGATCTAGGGGTTAGGGAATGAGGGCGGCGTCGCTGCACAATATTCCGCCCCTAAATCCTAGCCCCTAGCCCCTAGCCCCTAGCCCCTGATATGCCCTGGCAATCCGTCCGCATCCTCGTCGACTCCAAACAGGCCGAACCGCTGTCCGACGCGCTGATGGAAGCCGGCGCGCTGTCGGTGTCGCTGGAAGATGCCGACGCCGGCACCGTGGACGAAACGCCGCTGTTCGGCGAACCTGACCACCCGACCGCCGAACTGTGGCCGAACAGCATCGCGATGGTGCTGCTGGACGAAGACGCCGATGTGGCGGAAACGCTGGCCGCGGCGGCGAATCAGGCAGGCATGCCCGTTCCCGCCGAGTACACGGTCGAAAGCGTGGCCGAACAGGACTGGGTGCGCCTCACCCAGTCGCAGTTCGACCCCATCCCCATCTCGCCGCGCCTGTGGATCGTGCCGACCTGGCATGCCGCGCCCGACGGCAGCGCGATCAACCTCAAGCTCGATCCCGGCCTGGCTTTCGGCACCGGCAGCCACCCCACCACGCGGCTGTGCCTGCGCTGGCTCGACGGGCATCTGCGCGGCGGCGAAACCCTGCTGGACTACGGCTGCGGCTCCGGCATCCTCGCCATCGCCGCGGCCAGGCTCGGCGCGGCTCGCGTTGAGGGCGTCGACATCGACGCGCAGGCGGTCACCGCCTCGCGCGACAACGCCGAACTCAACAACGTGACTGCGCACTTTTGCCTGCCCGGCGAACTCGCGCCCGGGCAGTATGACGTCGTCGTCGCCAACATCCTCACCAATCCGCTCAAGGGCATGGCGCCGCTGCTGACGGGCCGCGTCCGTCCTGGTGGCCAACTAGTGCTGTCCGGCATTCTGGCCGAGCAGGCTGAGGACGTCATGGCGGTCTACCGCGACGGGTTTGTTTTCGACCCGCCCGCCATCGACGAGGGCTGGGTGCGGCTGGCAGGGATTAAAAAGTGAACTACCGCACCACCTGCCCGCACTGTGCCAGCGTGTTCCGCCTCGGAGCGTACCAGCTCGACGCCGCGCAGGGCTGGGTGCAGTGCAGCGTGTGCGGCGGCGCCTTCGACGCGCGCCCGGGCCTGCTCATGGAAGATGGTTCGCCACTACCCGCGGTGGCCGAACCCGCGCCCGCCGAAACGCCTCCATTACCGGAAACAGCGCCAGCGGCCACCCCGGATGCCGCCTTGGCCGAGGCGCCTCCCGAGGCCGCCTCCCCCGCCGAGGACAGCGCGGTCACCGACACCCCGCGCGGCATCGCCCAGCGCGAAGTGTCGCTCGACCTGCCTTCGATCATTCTCATCGACCCCGACATTCCGGTAGCGGACGAACCCGGCCCGCTGCCGCAGATCTATCCCGCCCCCTCGACCTACCCGCCGGAACCCACAGCGCCCGCCGATTCGCCCGCACCGGCCTCCGCCGTTGCGCCGGCCCCGCCCGCGGCACGCGTCGAATATGCAACGCCCTTGCCGCGCAAGGCGCGCTTCCCGTCCGCGCCGCGCCGCATTCCCCCCTGGATAGGGGGCACGGCCAGCGCGCTGCTGCTGGTGCTGCTACTTGCGCAAACCGCCTATTTCCTGCGCGACACGCTGGTCAGCCGGCTGCCGCAGACCCGCCCCGCGCTCGAACAGGCGTGCGCCGTGCTGGGCTGCACACTCTCGCTGCCGAAAAACCTGGCGCTGCTGCAGATCGTCGGCTCCGACCTGCAAACCGAGGCCAGCGGCCGCCTGAAGCTCATCCTCACCCTCGGCAACCGGGCCGGCCATGCCCAGGCCTGGCCGGTGCTGGTGCTCACCCTGACCGACCAGCGCAGCCGTCCGCTGGCGCGCCGCAGCTTTGCCCCCAGCGAATACCTCAACGATGCCCGGCGCATCGCCGCCGGCATCCCGCCGCGCAGCGAACAGCCCTTGAGCCTGCCGCTGACCGTGCGCGACTTGGCGCCGATGGGCTTCGATTTGCAGCTGACTTATTGATACGCACGACTCCAGGGCTGGTTGGGCGGAGGCTTCTTCGGTATAGTTTCGCACTCCCGTTGCGGGAGAGCGCGTGCACAGCATGCCGCCGAAGGCGCAATTCACCCGGAATCGCTCAGGCAAAAGGACCGCAACACCCCAAGCAAAACCTTGGGAAAGCACTCTGGAGAGCGCGATCGCACGATCGCCACCGAAGGGGCAGCGGCCCGCTGGTTCGATCAATCAGCCGGCCGTAATCTCTCAGGTACCAAGGACAGAGGGGTGAAGCGAATCCGCGCTTCACCCTTTTTATTTTTGGTGCCCCATGCTCAAACAGACTCCGCTCAACGCCACCCACCGCGAACTCGGCGCCAAGATGGTCGACTTCGGCGGCTGGGACATGCCGGTCAACTACGGCTCGCAACTTTCGGAACACCACGCCGTGCGTTCCGGCTGCGGCCTGTTCGACGTGTCGCACATGCTGCCGCTCGACATCCGCGGCGCCAACGCGCGCGCCTTCCTGCGCCGGCTGGTGGCGAACAACGTCGACAAGCTGCAGGTGTCCGGCAAGGCGCTGTATTCGTGCATGCTGAACGAGGCGGGCGGCGTCATCGACGACCTCATCATCTATTTCATGGACGAGAGCTGGTTCCGCCTGGTGGTCAACGCCGGCACCGCGGAGAAGGATCTCGCGTGGATGGAGAAAATGAACGCCGACTGGGGCATGGGTCTCACCCTCACCCCGCGCCGCGATCTCGCGATGATCGCGATCCAGGGCCCCGACGCGACCCGCGTGCTGAACGAAGCCCTGCCCGGCGTCGACCAGATCACCGCGGCTCTCAAGCCCTTCAATGCCGCCGCCATGGGCGAGATGTTCATCGCCCGCACCGGCTACACCGGCGAAGACGGCTTCGAGGTGATGGTGCTGGCGAAATCCGCGCCCTTTTTCTGGAAAGCCATGATGGAAGCCGGCGGCAAGCCGGTCGGCCTGGGAGCGCGCGACACCCTGCGGCTGGAGGCCGGGATGAACCTCTACGGCCAGGACATGGACGAGACCACCAGCCCCCTGGAATCCGGCCTGGCCTGGACGGTGGACCTGAAGAGCGAGCGCGACTTCGTCGGCCGCCAGGCGCTGGAAAAAAGCGAAGTCACCAAACAGCTCGCCGGCCTCGTGCTGCTGGACCGCGGCGTCTTGCGCAGCCACCAGAAGGTCCACACGAAGCACGGCGACGGCGAAATCACCTCCGGCACGTTTTCGCCTACGATGCAGCAGTCGATCGCGCTCGCCCGCATCCCGCTCGGCATCGCCCCCGGCGAGGAAGTCGAAGTCGAGATCCGCGACAAGAAATTGCGCGCGAAGGTGGTGAAGTATCCGTTCGTGCGCAATGGCAAGGTATTGATTTGATTTTGAGGGGGCTAGGGGCTAGAGGCTAGGATTTAGGGAATGCGCGGCTTCGCCGCGCCCTTTGATATCGATAGTTTCTTTACCCCTAACTCCTAGTTCCTAATTCCTAACCCCTGGACAGAACCATGACCATACCCGCAGACCTCAAATACACCCCCAGCCACGAATGGGTGCGCGTCGAAGCCGACGGCACGCTGACCGTGGGCATCACCCACCACGCGCAGGACCTGCTCGGCGACATGGTGTTCATCGAGAACCCGGCTGCCGGCCGCAAGCTCGCCAAGGGCGAGGAATGCGCGGTGGTCGAGTCGGTGAAGGCCGCGTCCGACGTCTACGCGCCGGTCGCCGGCGAAGTGATCGCCGCCAACGGCGACGTCGAGGCCAGTCCCGAGTCGGTGAACCAGGACGCCTACGCCGCCTGGATGTTCAAGATGAAGCCGGCCAACCCGGGCGACGTCGCCGGACTGCTCGACGCCACGGCGTACCAGAAACTGGTGGAGTCGGAAGCCCATTGAGGAGCTAGGAGTTAGGGGCTAGGAACTAGGGAATGTGCGGCTGTGCCGCGCTCCTTGATTCGGCCCCCTCCCCTAGATCCCAGATCCTAATTCCTAGCCCCTAGCAAAAAATGCCCTTCATTCCCCACACCGAAGAAGACGTCTCCGCCATGCTCGGCGCCATCGGCGCCGCCGGCATCGAGGACCTGTTCGACGAAATCCCGCCTGCACTGAAGACCGGCAAGCTGCGTGACGTACCCGACGGCCTGCCCGAAATGGCGGTGGCGCGGCTTATGCAGGAACGCGCGTCGGCCGACGGCTTCTGGTCCAACTTCATCGGCGCCGGCGTCTACGAGCACCACATCCCGGCGGCGATCTGGCAGATCACCACGCGCGGCGAGTTCTATTCCGCCTACACGCCTTACCAGGCCGAGGCGAGCCAGGGCACGCTGCAGCTGATCTACGAATACCAGACCATGATGACCCGGCTCACCGGGCTCGACGTGTCGAACGCGTCGCTGTACGACGGCGCCTCGGCGCTGGCCGAGGCGGTGCTGATGGCGGTCCGCGCGCACAAGACCTCGCGCCGCGTGCTCGTGCCGAAGACCGCGCACCCGATCTACCGCCGAGTGGTCGATACGACGGTGAGGAACCAGGGCATCGAGCTGGTCGAACTTGATTTTGACCCCGCCACCGGCCAGACCGTTCTGCCCCTGGAGCCCGGCAGCTTCGCCGGCCTGGTGATTCCGCAGCCCAATTTCTTCGGCGTGCTGGAAGACGTGCACGCGATGACCGACTGGGCGCACGACAAGGGCGCGCTGGCGATCGCGCTGGTCAACCCCACCACGCTGGCGGTGCTGGAAGCGCCCGGCCGTTGGGGAACGAAAGGCGCCGACATCGCAGTGGGCGAAGGCCAACCGCTGGGCGCACCAATGGCCTCGGGCGGGCCCTACTTCGGCTTCATGTGCTGCCGCCGGGATTTTGTGCGGCAGATGCCGGGGCGCATCGTCGGCCGCACCGTCGACCTCGACGGCAAGCCCGGTTTTACGCTGACGCTGCAGGCGCGCGAGCAGCACATCCGCCGCTCCAAGGCCACCTCCAACATCTGCACCAACCAGGGCCTGGTGGTCACCGCGGCGACGCAATACATGGCGCTGCTGGGGCCGCAGGGTCTGGCGAAAGTCGCATCAAACAGCCATGCCAACACGGTTACACTGGCCGGCAGGCTGGCGGCGATTCCCGGCGTGACGCGCGCGTTCGCCAACCCCATCTTCCACGAAGTGGTGCTGAAACTGAACGACAACGCGAAGGACGTGCTGCGTGCGCTGCGCGCGCAGGGCATCCTCGGCGGGCTGGATATTTCCGGCTGGTATCCCGAGCTCGGGCAGGCGATCCTGGTGTGCGTCACCGAAACCAAGACCGCCGCCGACCTCGATCACTACGCGCAGCAGTTGGAACGCATTTTGTCGAAGCGGCGCGAAGCCCCGCCGTGTGCGTACAAGAACTGAAACCCTTTCACCACAGAGACACAGAGGCACAGAGAAAAGCGATGCGAGACTCTGGTTTGAGTATCCTCTGTGTCCCAAGGGATACCGTCCCTGTGGGACATATCTCTGTGCCTCTGTGGTTAATGCACTTTTAGGAGAACAAACATGGCAGTGACTCTGGCAGGCAACCCCATCGACGTCGCAGGCAGCTTCCCCAAGGTCGGCGACACCGCGCCCGACTTCAAGCTGGTCAACAAGGACCTGGCCGACGTCTCGCTGGCCGACTTCGCCGGCAAGAAGAAGATCCTCAACATCGTGCCCAGCCTCGACACCCCGGTGTGTGCGACCTCGACCAAGAAATTCAACGCCGCCGCCTCCGACAAGGTCGCCGTGCTGGTGATCTCGGCCGACCTGCCGTTCGCGATGAGCCGCTTCTGCGGCGCCGAAGGCGCCCACAACGTGGTGACGCTGTCGACCATGCGCGGAGCGGAATTCATGAAGAACTACGGCGTCGCCATCACCAGCGGGCCGCTTGCCGGCATCACCGCGCGCGCCGTGGTGGTGCTCGACGAGTCCAACAAGGTGCTCCATGCCGAGCTCGTTCCCGAGATCAAGCAGGAGCCGGATTACGTGGCCGCGCTGGCGGCTTTGAAATAAGGTGTTAGGAACTAGGGGCTAGGAACTAGGGAATGTGCGGCTTCGCCGCGCCCCCTGTATTCCGCGCCCCGACCCTAGCCCCTAATTCCCAGATCCTAGCCCCTACCACCATGCTGATATTCGACCATTCCCGTCCCGGCCGCACCGCTACCGCCCAATTGCCCGCTGCTGGCGGCAGCCTCGACGACCTGCCCGCCGCGCTGCGGCGCAAGGATTCGCCTGCGCTGCCCGAAGTCTCCGAGCTCGAGGTGGTGCGCCACTACACACGTCTGTCGCAGTTGAATTTCTCGATCGACACGCAGTTCTACCCGCTCGGTTCGTGCACCATGAAGTACAACCCGCGCGCCTGCAATTCGCTGGCAATGCTGCCGCAGTTCCTGGCGCGCCATCCGGCGAGCCCGGACGAGACCGGACAGGGCTTCCTCGCCAGCATGCTCGAACTGCAGGAAATGCTGAAGGACGTCACCGGCATGGCCGGCGTGTCGATGGCGCCGATGGCGGGCGCGCACGGCGAATTCGCCGGGGTGGCGATGATCCGCGCCTACCACGACGCGCGCGGCGACAGCGCGCGGCGCGAGATCATCGTGCCGGACGCGGCGCACGGCACCAACCCGGCCACCGCGACGATGTGCGGCTACACGGTCAGGGAAATCCCCACCGACGCGACCGGCAGCGTCGACCTCGCGGCGCTGAAGGCGGCGGTCGGCCCGCACACCGCCGGCCTGATGCTGACCAACCCGTCGACGCTGGGGGTGTTCGAGAAGACCATCGCCGACATCCAGACCATCGTCCACGACGCCGGCGGCCTCTTGTATTACGACGGCGCCAACCTCAACGCCATCCTCGGCAAGGTTCGCCCGGGCGACATGGGCTTCGACGTCATCCACATGAACCTGCACAAGACCTTCTCCACCCCGCACGGCGGCGGCGGACCGGGCGCGGGTCCGGTGGGCGTGGCGGAGCGCCTCTTGCCCTTCATGCCGATTCCGCTGGTGCTGAACGAGAACGGCTTCTACCGGCTGGCGACCGAGGCCGACCTGCCGCAGTCGATCGGCCGCCTGTCGGCCAACATGGGCAACGCCGGCGTGCTGATGCGCGCCTACGTGTACGCCCGCCTGCTGGGGCGCGAGGGCATGCACCGCGTCGCCGAATACGCCACGCTGAACGCCAACTACCTGATGGCCCGGCTGCGCGAGGCCGGCTTCGATCTGGCCTACCCCAGCCGCCGCGCCAGCCACGAATTCATCGTCACGCTGAAGAAGCTGAAGGACGCCACCGGCGTGTCGGCGATGGACTTCGCCAAGCGCCTGCTCGACTACGGCTACCACGCGCCGACCACCTACTTCCCGCTCTTGGTGCCGGAGTGCCTGCTGATCGAGCCGACCGAGACCGAGAGCCGCGAAACGCTGGACGGCTTCATCGACGCCATGATCAAGATCAAGCACGAAGCCGAAACCCACCCCGAACTGGTCAAGGGCGCGCCCTACAGCCTGCCGGTGCGGCGCCTGGACGACGTCAGGGCCGCGCGCGAACTCGATCTGGCCTACAAGCCCCCCGCATGAACGAGCCCGTCAGCCCGTTCAAAGGCAAGACCGGCCTGCAGCGCGTGCTGAACGCGGCAGGCTACTCGTGGGCCGGCCTCACCGCTGCCTTCAGACATGAGGACGCGTTCCGCCAGGAAGTGTTTCTGGCGCTGCTGCTGATTCCGCTCGCGCTCTATCTGGGCGACACCGGCATCGAACGCGCGCTGATGGTCGCCGCGGTGCTGGGCGTGCTGATCGTCGAATTGCTGAATTCGGCGGTCGAGGCCGCGGTGGATCGAATTTCCCTTGAGCACCACCAGCTCATCAAGCGCGCCAAGGACATGGGCAGCGCGGCAGTGATGCTCGCGCTCGTCAACGTCGCGGTCGTGTGGGCGCTGGTGCTGCTGGGCTGATCCGGACCGGAATCGCGCCGTCTGGGGCCGCAGGGTTCACCAAACCGTCACCGCGGCGTCATCTGTTTGTTGCAGATCAGGGACATGCTCTGCGCCATGGATGCAGCCGAATTCACCTGCCAGACCCTGCCGTCGATGCGCCCGCAGCTGCGCATCGCGGTGGTGACCGAAACCTACCCGCCTGAAGTCAACGGCGTGGCGATGACGCTCGGCCGCCTGGTCGACGGCCTGCAGGTGCGCAATCATCAGGTGCAGCTGATTCGTCCGCGCCAGCACGCCGACGAGCAGCCGCAGCCCACCGCCACCTTGAGCGAGCACCTGCAGCGCGGCATCGCATTGCCGCGTTACGAAGGCCTGAAAATGGGGCTGCCGGCGAAAGCGGCATTGACCCGTCTGTGGACCAGGCAGCGTCCCGACGTGGTGCAGATCGCCACCGAAGGCCCGCTCGGCTGGTCGGCGCTGGCGGTCGCCAACAAACTGCGTCTTCCGGTCGCGAGCGACTTCCACACCAATTTCCACAGCTACAGCAGCCACTATGGATTCGGCCTGCTGCGCCGCGCCATCGTCGCCTACCTGCGCAAGTTCCATAACAAGGCCGCCGTCACCCTGGTGCCGACCGAGGGCATCCGCCGCGAACTGATCGCATCGGGCTACGAGAACATCGAGATCATCGGCCGCGGGGTCGACACCAAGCTGTTCCACCCCGGCCGCCGCGACCTCGCCCTGCGCGCGCGCTGGGGCGTGAACGAAAACGAAACCGTGGTGCTGTACGTGGGACGCCTGGCAGCCGAAAAGAACCTGACGCTGGTATTCCGAGCCTTCGACGCCATGCGCGAGGCCAACCCCGCCACCCGCCTGGTGCTGGTCGGCGACGGCCCCGAACGCGCAAGCTGGCAGGCCGGTCGGCCCGACGCCGTTTTCTGCGGCACGCAGGTCGGCGAGGCGTTGGCGGCGCATTACGCGTCCGGCGATGTATTCCTGTTCCCCAGCCTGACCGAAACCTGGGGCAACGTGACCATCGAGGCCATGGCCTCGGGCCTCGCGGTGGTGGCCTACGACTGCGCCGCCGCCGAGGAGGTCATCCGCCACGCTGAAAACGGCCTCAAGGCGCCGCCGGAAGACGAGGACGCATTCATCGCCCAGGCCGTGTCGCTGGCCTGCGACTCCGCCCGGCAACGCCGCCTCGGAACGGCCGCATCCGCGCGCGCGGCGCAATTGTCGTGGGACGTCATCATCGACAGCTTCGAGCGCGTGCTGCTGCGCCTCGCCCTGCCGCAATCCGCGACGGCCGACGCCACGCTGGACTGGTCGTCCGCCGCACGCACCGGATAAATCGCCAGGAGCCGAACATGCAGCGAATGCGCCTGAGTCTCTACACCCATCAAGGCCTCGATCGACTGGCCGCACGCGAGCATGCCTGGCTGGAACGCCTCAACGGCGTGCGCCTGCCCGACTGGGAAGTCGGCTTCTTGCGGCTCGCCAGCCGCCTCGGCGACGGCGTGTTCTGGTATGGGCTGATGCTGTCGCTGATCGCCTGGCATGGCTGGGGGGCGATTCCGGCCGTGCTGCACATGATCGTCGCCGGCCTCCTGGGCACGCTGATCTACAAGTGGCTAAAGGGCGCCACCGAGCGTCCGCGACCGTATCAGGCCTGTCCATCGATCTGCTGCCTGACCGCGCCGCTCGACCGCTTCAGTTTTCCCTCCGGCCACACCCTGCACGCAGTGGTGTTCAGTCTCGTCGCCGCCGCCTATTACCCGGCGCTCGGCTGGCTGGTGTGGCCGTTCACCGCGCTGGTCGCGCTGTCGCGCCTGGTGCTGGGACTGCACTATGTGAGCGATGTGCTGGCTGGCGCGCTGCTGGGCGGGACGATTGCCGCGCTGACGCTGGCGCTGTGAACGTGTCCTGAATCTTCACCACAGAGGCACAGAGACATAGAGGAAAGACAAGACCTCGTGGCACGCTGTGCGATCACCCGTCGGGCGACAGCTGGATTTAGCTGTGTCTCTGTGGTTAAAGGTTTTTTGACCCTCAAGCCGCGTTGCGCAAACCCGGCCGCACCTCGACTTCGAACAAATCTCCCGGCAGCGGCATGCGGCAGGCCACCAGTTCCGGCGCGTGCGCGGCAATGCGTTCGCGCGCCACCGCCACCGGCGGGCAATCGGCCAGCCAGGCCGGCGCCTCGCCGGCGAGCACGCGGTTGACCTGCGGCAGGCGGGTCGTGACTTCCTGGATGTAGTAATCGAAGCGCGCGGCGAGCCTGCGGTCGAGCACGCGCCCCATGCCGTGCAGCATATTCGGCAGGCGGCTGTGCCGCAGCAGGGCCTCGGCGCCCGCCAGCTGCCGGATCGCGCGGCGGCCGGCGGCAGGGGTGCAGCCGAAGTTGCGCGCCACATAATCGACCAGCCAGCCGTCGGCCTGCAGCAGGGTGGCGGGCGGGCGGAACAGATGGCGCGCGATGTGGCGGTCCATCGCCCATTCCGACGCGGCGTGCGTCAGCATCGGCACGTTCCACCACAGGTGCTCGTGCGCGGGAACGAAGTGATTGTGCGCGATGATGTCGACCCACAGGTGGCTGATCGCGCCGACGGCGCAGGCGCGCGTCTCGTCGTCGTGCGCCGCATCCAGCAGCGCATGGGCGGTTTCCCAGCGGTGGCTGGCGTCGAATGCGCGGGTGCGCGCGGTGGAGCCCACCAGCGCCAGGTCGGGCAGGCAGGCGCCCGCCATCAGCCGCTGCGGGAAACGCCGCACCGCGCGACGCAGCGCGGGATCCAGGAGCGGCACCGCCCATACCAGCAGCTGCGCGAAATACACATGGGTGTAGAGCCCCCACGCCAGCACGTCCGCGGCAAACAGGCTTGCCGGAATCGACCACCAGAGCGCGAGGCGTTGTGCATTCATGCGCGCAGCATGGCCGCGCCGCATGACCGCGCGCTGTCAGGCGCGTGAATCTTCCGTGAAACCGGGCCGCGTTGCCCTGCGTATAATCGCGGCTGTCGTTTTCATCCCACACCGCCACTGAATCCAACCATCATGCGCACCCTCATCTGCGGTTCCCTCGCCTTCGATTCCATCATGGTGTTCCAGGACCACTTCAAGCACCACATCCTGCCCGACAAGATCCACATGCTGAACGTGTCCTTCCTGGTGCCGGAGATGCGCCGCGAGTTCGGCGGCTGCGCCGGCAACATCGCCTACAACCTCAAGCTGCTGGGCGGCGAGCCGCTGATCATGGCGACCGTCGGCGACGACTTCGGCGCCTACGCCGAACGCCTCGACGCCCACGCGATTTCGCGCGATTACATCCGCCACATTGCCGGAACCTACACCGCGCAGGCCTTCATCACCACCGACCTCGCCGACAACCAGATCACCGCCTTCCACCCCGGCGCGATGAACTACGCGCACGAGAACGACGTGCGCCTGGTGCCGGACGTCAAGCTCGGCATCGTCTCCCCGGACGGCCGCGACGGCATGCTGCGCCACGTGCGCGGCTTTCACGAGGCCGGGGTGCCGTGCGTGTTCGATCCCGGCCAGGGCATGCCGCTGTTTACCGGCGAGGAACTGCTGGAGTGCGTCCACAAGTCCCGCTACGTCATCCTCAACGACTACGAGGCCGAACTGCTGCAAACCCGCACCGGGGAAAACCTGGCTGCGCTGGCGCGCCGCGTCCAGGCGCTGATCGTGACGCGCGGCGCCGAAGGCTCGGTGATCCACACGGCCGGCCGCGAGATCGACATCCCGGCTGCGCGCCCCGCCGCCATCCTCGACCCCACCGGCTGCGGCGACGCCTACCGCAGCGGCATCCTGTACGGCATCACCCGCGGGCTCGACTGGGAAACCTCCGGGCGTCTGGGCAGTCTCATGGGAGCGATCAAGATCGCCCGGCGCGGCGGACAGAACCACCGCCCCGGGCGCGACGACATCGCCAGCGCGTTCCATGCCGAGTTTGGCTACGATTTCCAGTAAACACGGGAGCCCATCATGAACAGGTCATTCGCCGTCGCCCTCATCGCCGCCGGCACGCTGCTGCTGGCAGGCTGCCCGGCGGGTCTGGGCGGCAAGGATTACAGCCGCAGCCAGGCGCGCACCGTCCAGGAGGTGCAGATGGGCATCGTGGAGTCGGTGCGCGAGGTCACCATCGAGGGCACCAAGACGCCGATCGGCGCGGGCGCGGGCGCAGTCGTCGGCGGCGTGGCTGGCAGCACGGTCGGCGGCGGCCGCGGCAGCGTGGTCGGCGCAACCGTCGGCGCGGTGCTGGGCGGCGTGGGCGGCGCGGCGGCGGAAGAGGCCGTCACCCGCCGGAAGGGCGTGGAAATCACCGTCAAGCTCGACTCGGGGCGGATGATCGCCGTCACCCAGGCGGCCGACCAGGAATTCCGGGTAGGCGACCGCGTGCGCGTGCTGTCGGGCGGGGGCGTCACCCGGGTCACGCAATAAATCCGGAACGGCAGACCGATTATCGCGTCACCGTTTCGCAATCCTGCCGTCACCGTGCATTAACACCCGGCCACTAAGCTGGGCGCATTCCATCAATGGGAGTGCCCCATGCTCGACCTCCGCAGCCCCGTTCAATCCGTCCCCGCCGGCCGCTATCACGTCTCGCTGGCGGTGGACGACAGCGAAATCCGCGAAGCGCAGCGCCTGCGCCACAAGGTGTTTGCCGAAGAAATGGGCGCGCGCCTGTCGGCCGTCCTGCCGGGACACGATATCGATCTGTACGACCCGTTCTGCGACCACCTGCTGGTACGCGAACTCGCCAGCGGCGAAGTCGTCGGCACCTATCGCATCCTCCCCCCCGAGGCCGCCAGGCGCGTCGGCAGCTACTATTCCGAACAGGAATTCGATCTCACCCGGCTGAACTTCCTGCGCCCGCGCATGGCCGAGCTGGGCCGTTCGTGCGTGCATCCGGCGCATCGCAGCGGCGCCGTCATCGCGCGGCTTTGGATGGGTCTGGCCGATTACATGACGCGCTATGGCCACCAATACATCGTCGGCTGCGCCAGCATCGGCATGGCCGACGGCGGCCATGCCGCCGCCAGCGTGTATCGCCAGCTCGCCGAACGCCATCTTGCGCCGGTCGAATGGCACGTCACTCCGCGTTATCGCCTGCCGGTCGAATCGCTCGACGACGGCCGGACCGCCGCGCTGCCGCCGCTGATCAAGGGCTATACCCGGCTCGGCGCGATGGTGTGCGGCGAACCGGCCTGGGACCCCGATTTCAACACCGCCGACCTGCTGATGCTGCTGCCGATGGCGCAGTTGAACCGCAGCTATGCCCGCCGCCTCATCGGATGAGCGTGGTTGTTGACGCTTCAGCGTCTTTAGTGCGTGGCTGTTGCCGGTCTATCGGCTTTACAGCCACGGCCTCCCCCTTGCGGGGACAA